>CAZVMY010000769.1:0-1007 GCA_964628955.1 uncultured Methylocystis sp. | reverse complement strand
GTCGAAATGACACTGCTCCAGAAATCCCTGGATCTGGCGTCGGCAACGGCGCGATCGGGCAAGGCATCGATCTCGTCGAAGAAGAGCACGCTCGGCGCCTGCGCCAACGCACGGGCGAAAACCTCGTCGATCTGCTGGACGACGTCGCCCAGATGCCCGTTCTTGCGCGCGAACCAATCGGGCACCGATGTCGGCACAAATGTGATGCGCGCGGTCCTCGCAAGCGAGCGAGCCAGCAGCGTCTTGCCGGTGCCCGGTGGCCCGAAAAAAATGCCGCTTTCGATCTCGCCATAGGAGACCGTCCCGGCGCGCGCCGCATCGAGCGTGGCCACCAGGTCGACGCACCATTCCTTCGCTTCGCCATAACCTGAGAGCTCGTCAAGCAGCGGGGTGTCCTCAACGAGGCCCGGCGTCGCCTTGCGCGCGCTCACGCGGCGCAGGCGCTGCAGGCTCGACTGCGGCGTCGCGCCCGGACGCATCGCGGCGGCGATCTCGATCAGGTCGAGCCCGGCAATGTCGGCGGCGGTCACCTTCGGGCAGCGCTTGCGGTAGAAGCCGGCGATGGCGCGGCGAACGAGCGCGGGCGACGGCGCCGCGATGACGAACTCGGCATCTGCCGCGCTGACCAGAAGCGGCGGCAACTGAGCCGGATCGACGGCGATGCCGACGACGCTGCGCCCGTCCTGCAAGGTCTCGCCGACGAAGGCGTCGTTCGGGCGCTTGTCGGCCTTGCGCTTGCCCTCGAAGACGACCGCGCCGGTGCGCTCGCGGTCGATGATCGCCTTGATCGGTCCGTACCAGGTCTCGGACGGGATCTTGACCAGGATCGCCTGGCTGCGCTTCAGGAGCTCGATCAGTCGCAGTCCCCCGGTCTCGTGCCAGGCGATGAGCGCGATCAGGTCGAGCGCGACCAATGGGGTCTCGGCGACATCGGCCTGAGCCGACGCAAAGCTGTAGAGCTCGGGCTCGAGCGCATCGTCGGGCGGATTAGCATCGGCGCTCACGAC
>CAZVMY010000768.1:0-1013 GCA_964628955.1 uncultured Methylocystis sp. | reverse complement strand
TCATCGGCATGCCTCTGCATCGGGTCTATCCCCGCAGGTGCGGGGGAGCCTGATCAGGGACGACAGGCCTTACACGCTGTTCGGGTCTATCCCCGCAGGTGCGGGGGAGCCACAGGAACTATAGACACAAATTCTTTGAATAAAGGTCTATCCCCGCAGGTGCGGGGGAGCCGCGGGTGCTTGCGCCAGGGCCTGTGCGGTCCAGGGTCTATCCCCGCAGGTGCGGGGGAGCCCTTCAGCCGGCGGATCGACCGGGTCGTGCTCGAGGTCTATCCCCGCAGGTGCGGGGGAGCCGTGCCGCCGCGCGCGCGCAGGTCCGCCGTGCGGGGTCTATCCCCGCAGGTGCGGGGGAGCCGCGTGACCGTACACGGTGGCGTAGAGTCGTGGGGGTCTATCCCCGCAGGTGCGGGGGAGCCGGATCAGAAACTACGTCGCGCCTGCCCAGAGTGGGTCTATCCCCGCAGGTGCGGGGGAGCCGTCGGTTGGTTCGTTCCAGTACAGGCCGGGCGGGGTCTATCCCCGCAGGTGCGGGGGAGCCGAGGTTAGCGCCGGAGAGGTCGGCGCCGTTGAGGGTCTATCCCCGCAGGTGCGGGGGAGCCGATTATTTACGTCTGAACCCGGTCCTTTTGTATGGTCTATCCCCGCAGGTGCGGGGGAGCCACCTCCATCAGGTCGATCGATTCCAGCGTGCGGGGTCTATCCCCGCAGGTGCGGGGGAGCCCGCCGGAAATTCTGACGGCCTGCATCGGCGCCGGGTCTATCCCCGCAGGTGCGGGGGAGCCAAGTCGTCGACGGACCACGGCGTCGCCCCCACGGGTCTATCCCCGCAGGTGCGGGGGAGCCGCTGCGAACGAAAGGGCCAAGGAACCCGGCAAGGGTCTATCCCCGCAGGTGCGGGGGAGCCGTGCCCCCGAGGTCTTGGCCGTCTTGGACGGCGGGTCTATCCCCGCAGGTGCGGGGGAGCCTTTCGTACCGTCACGGCCGCGAACGGAGTCAGGGGTCTATCCCCGCAG
>CAZVMY010000767.1:0-1013 GCA_964628955.1 uncultured Methylocystis sp. | reverse complement strand
GATGACGGCGCGGTACCCGGCGAGGTTCGCCTGGCTGGAGAGGACGTCCATCACTTGCGCGCGCGTGATGCGCGGCATGAATTCCATCGCGAAGGCGTCGACCCCGGCCGTGGCCATGGCCGCCAGAGCCAGGTCCTCGCCGTAGGGATCCATGATCGCGATCGCCGTCGCGCCGGGCTTCAGGGCGCCGATCTCGGCATCCACCGGCCTGCGGACCTTAAGCAGCAGGTCAGCATTGGCGAGGACCTTTGCCGGCTTCTGCTCGATCGACGCACCGGCGGCAGTGTACTCCGCATCGGCGATGCCGGATTTCAGACCCGCGCCGGTCTGAACGACCACGGCGGCGCCCAGGGCCGTAAACTTCTTGACGGTTTCGGGGGTCGCCGCGACGCGCGGCTCGCCCTGACCGGACTCGTTGACGATTGCAATCCGCATCGGGCGCCGTTCCCCCAGATCTCGCAGCGGTCGGCGCCGCCGTCAGATTTTTCGCATGATGGAACACCGGGCGAGGCCGGCGCAAGGCCAGCCGGCCATCAACTCAGCCGGTGACGAGCCAGCCGAGCAGCATCAACCCGAGCATGCCGGCAACGGGCCGCCACGAGAGCCTCTTCGAGAACAGGCCGACGGCCAGCGCGATGGACGAGACGAAGATCGCGAAGGTCGCCAGCGTCCAGCGGCCGCTGGTCGTGCCGATGCCGAGGCCGACGATCACGGTCACGACCCAGATCGTGCCAATGATCGAGAAGCGCACGAACCCCTCGTAGGTCGCCTCATGCTGCCGGTAATCCATGTCCGGATGGCCCGCATCCTGGTGGCCGTGGGCGTGGTCCGCCATGACGATCGTTCCCCGTGTTGACTGGCAAGGCCTGTGCAAAGGCCTCTAGCGCAAGCCGGGCGAAAGGGAAACAGCGTCGAACGAGGCGTCGCGGCGCGGCGGGCAAGCCTGTCCGTCAGGCGCCTGCCCGTCAGGAGTCTGTCCGTCAGGAGTCTGCGGGCGGGAGGCCGACCGCCGC
>CAZVMY010000766.1:0-1014 GCA_964628955.1 uncultured Methylocystis sp. | reverse complement strand
CGTCTCTCCGACAGAAGCGACGTTCCAGATCCGTGCGGCCGATCCGTTCGGCTCGTGACAATGAGACACTGGATCACCTCCTTTTCCTGCGTTGATGATGACAGGAGGCTAGGGTGCTTCGGCCCGCAGCGCAATGGCCGGAGGGGCGCCCCGTTCTTCTATGCCGCGACCGGCCCGACGGTCCCCGTCTTGGGCAGTTTCTCGGCAATCCCGAACAGCCTCTCGCGGCGGTCGAGTTCCCGGCGGACGTCGTCCGGGGTGATGCCGCAAGCAGCCCAGAGCGCGCAGAGCTGATAGACGACGTCTGCGCTTTCCTCGATCAGGCCCTGTTGCCGGCCCTGCACGGCCTCGATGCCGGCCTCGATGGCTTCCTCGCCCAGCTTGATCGCCATTTTCCGGACACCGTCGCGAAACAGCTTCGCCGTCCGCGAGGTCTGGGGGTCGCCGCCGCTTGCCTGCTGAATGGCCTCGAACAGTCGATCGATCGGGTCCGACATGCGTTCTCCCCGTAACTCTTTAAAAGGTCTATTCCTTTTGATGCCCCTTTCAAGTCGCTGATGTCGAACGTGGTGTGACCGCAGGGTGTTATCCAGAGCAAGAAACGGATTTCGGGCCTTTCGGTCCCTCTAGACGGTAAGAAACTGTTCGAGGCGAAAGGTTTGACGCGTGAACAATCACCCAGCGTTGGCGCCGACCGGGCGCATGTCGGCACCTGACTGGCTCAGGCTGGTCGCCCTGGGGGCCCTCTGGGGTGGCTCTTTCTTCCTTGCGAAGGTCGCGGTCACCGAGATCCCGCCGCTTACGGTCGTTCTCGGCCGGGTCGCGGTCGCAGCCCTGACGCTTCTTGTCGTGCTTGCGGTTTCGGGTCAGTCCCTGCCACGTGGTCGTCGGGTCTGGGTCGCGTTCTTTGGTATGGGTCTGCTCAACAATCTGCTGCCTTTCGGGCTGATCTTCTGGGGCATGTTCAGCGAGGAATAGCCTAGCGCCGATGCGGATGGGCTCCGGGCGTCCGGC
>CAZVMY010000765.1:0-1017 GCA_964628955.1 uncultured Methylocystis sp. | reverse complement strand
GCTCCAGCCGGCGTCTCGCGACGTTCGCCGCCATGGCGATGAGAAGCTTGTCCTTTTCGCGTGGCGTCAGAAGCATTCCAGCCCTCGATCGTCCATTCGGAAACTCACGTCGACCAGACACGCGGCGGCGCCCGCCCGCCGAGCAACGCGATGATCGAAACCAGCGTCGATCGTAGCGTGCGGGCCTCGACGGCCACAAGCCGGCAGACCAGCAGCCCGTCGAACGCGCTGGCGCCTGCTTCGACGTCGGATCGGTCGAGCAGCGCGCGCAGCTCCGCGAGGCGGTCCGGAGCGGACGGCGCCACCATGAGCACGGTCGCGAAACTGGTGGCTCCGTTCAGCGTCGCAGGGCGCGCGATCTCGGCGCGAAGGTTCCCGGCCAGCCGCGTCTCGTCGGCGAAGACCAGACGCCCGCCACGCCGGATGCGCCAGGAATCGAGGAAGGTCCCGGTCGACAGCCGCTCGCCCATGGCGCCGCGCCCGAGCACGACCATCTCGGCGGCGAGCAGCGCGGCTTCCGCCGCGATCGCAACGTCGAGGCTCCGGCGGATGCGCGAGCCCTCGAACAGGATGGTTTCCTGCGGCAGCCAGTGCAGCGCCGCCCGTGGCTCCACCGCAAGTCGGGTCGTAACGGCGGCGGCAGGACCAAGGGAGCGGTAGACTTTCTCACCGGCCTGCGTGGTGGCGACCACAGCGGCGCCGGCTTCGGCCCGAATCGAGACCCGGAACCGGTCGCCGCCGGTCAGGCCGCCGGCGGTGTTGACCACAACGGCCTCGAGCGGGGCCCCTGCCGCGACGGCCGGAAACAGGAGTCGCGCCGCGCCGGACTGGGCGAGGTCCGCTATGCGGTTCCGGCTGTCGCCGGCGGCAACGACGAGGGATGCCGCGCCCGTCGTGCGTTCGAGCGCGGGCCGCGGCGCCCGGGTGGGCAGCGCCGCGTCAGACGGTGAGATAGCGGCGGACATCGGCCTCGTTCATGGTCACCTTGTCGCCGGCGAGCATCACCTCGCCGCGCTC
>CAZVMY010000764.1:0-1021 GCA_964628955.1 uncultured Methylocystis sp. | reverse complement strand
GGGCGCGCTGGTGCTGCACACCTCGGGCACCACGGCGCGGCCCAAGATCGTGCCGTTGTCGACCGCCAATCTCGCGGCCTCGGCGCGCCACATCGCGGCGTCGCTTGCGCTCCAGCCGAACGATCGCTGCCTCACTGGCAGCTGTTCACCGTGTATTCGCCGATTCGACAGTGATGGAAGTTCATCATCTGGTCCTTGTTGGCCGGACCGCCGGTCACCGTGAAGAACGTTCCGTAGAAATCCGCCAGCGGATAATCGGAATCCGCCAGCAGCTGTTCGCTGCGCTCGATCAGCGCCTTCGGCGGCAGGCGGAGCGTCATGGTCTCCTCGCTGTAGCGCATGACGGCCAACCCCTTGATGCTTGGATCGATGTCGATCGTCACGCCGACGTTCTGGCACTGCGTCTTCAGCTCGGCGATCGTCTGCGGAATCGGCGGTGCGGCTGCGTCCGGCTGGAAATAGGACCGGCCGGTTGCCCAGGACTTCACGAGCTTCCCCCAGGCGATCGGGTCATCGACCTTGATCATCGGTGTCAGAGCATGCGGCATGTCGGAACTCCCCAGGGCGTCAGGAGCATCACCGGCCGGCGGACGCCGACGTCAGCCGGGTCAAGTCGAAAAGACGCCCTGCGCCCTCAGAAAGGCGAGGAGGTTCGGCATGGTTCCGAGATCGGGTGCCTCAGCGCCGGTGAGACCCGGCAGCGCGTCGGCGTTGCCGAGCAGCGTGCCGCAGACTTTCCGGACCGCGTCCTTGAGCGGCTGCTGCCACTCGCCGTCGATGACGCCGCCCGACCGCAGCGTGCCGAGGATCGTCTCGGCGACGACGATCGAGCCGAGCACACCGAGCGTCCGGCCCTGGTCCACGGTGGACGAGCCGTGCGCGGTCAGCTCGTGCGCGGCCTCGAACTGGATGAAGAACGACAGGGGCGGGTCGTCGGCGATAGCCTTCAACTCGGCGTCGGTCAGTGCCGGCGCGAGATCCGAGACCGGCCGCAGCCATCGGGCGATCGCCGGCCGCCACG
>CAZVMY010000763.1:0-1021 GCA_964628955.1 uncultured Methylocystis sp. | reverse complement strand
GTGAACACCACGAGCTTGTCGCGCGGGATGATCAGATCGACGTTCTTGAGATTGTGCTCGCGCGCGCCGCGCACCGCGATGACGCGCTGGTCGGGATGCGGCCGGCCGCCCATGGCGTCGAACATCGAGTCGATGACCGAGGTCTCGTCGGACGCCTGACGGGCGGCGGTCTTGGCCGGCAACTTGCGGGGAGCCATGGAAACGGTCTCTGCACGGTCGGAAAACCGGAGTCTAGCAACTGCCGGCGACGGGCAATACCCGCAACCGATTCGGCCTGTGACAATGTCGCACATGGCGGAACAGATAAAGAACACAAAATTTGACCGGTCGGCTATCCCGCGCCTATGGTCGGTTTATGACATCGCCCGTTCACATCATCGGCGGCGGCCTCGCGGGCAGCGAGGCGGCCTGGCAGATCGCCGCGACGGGCGTCCCGGTCATCCTCCACGAGATGCGGCCGGTGCGCGGCACCGAGGCGCACCAGGGGACCGCGCTGGCCGAACTCGTCTGCTCGAACTCGTTCCGCTCCGACGACCACGAGGCCAATGCGGTCGGCCAGATCCATTGGGAGATGCGCGCGCTGGGCTCGCTGATCATGCGCGAGGCGGACCGGCATCAGGTGCCGGCCGGCTCCGCGCTCGCCGTCGATCGGATCGGCTTCGCAGAAGCCGTTACGGCAGCGCTGGAGGCGCATCCGCTGGTGACGCTCCGGCGCGAGGAGATCGACGGACTGCCGCCGGCCGATTGGGACAGCGTCATCATCGCGACCGGGCCCCTCACCTCCCCGGCGCTGGCGACGGCGATCGCAGCGTCGACCGGCGCCGATGCGCTCGCCTTCTTCGATGCGATCGCGCCGATCGTGCATCGCGAAAGCATCGACATGGACAAGGCCTGGTTCCAGTCGCGCTACGACAAGGCGGGGCCGGGCGGCACCGGCGCCGATTATCTCAACTGCCCGCTCTCGCGCGAAGACTACGACACCTTCGTCGACGCGCTGCTGGCGGGTGAGAAGACCGCGTTC
>CAZVMY010000762.1:0-1031 GCA_964628955.1 uncultured Methylocystis sp. | reverse complement strand
GTAGTCGTAAGCGGCGTCGGGCCGCTTGGCGATGTGCAGGACGGGAATAGCGACGCCCGGGGAATAGGCCAGCGAGAGGTCGCGCTGCGTCGCCATCGGCTTGGTCGGTACGATCTCGAGCTTGCCAGGCTTGCCGCGCGAGTGGAACTGGAGCGCTTCCTGATCGGTGATCGTCGGGCGCTTCGGGCGCCCTGGCTTGGTGTCGGCCATCGTTGGGCGTCTCGCGTTTCCGGTCCCGGGACACGGGCTTTAGCTTTAGTCCCGGACGGCCACAAGGCGCGCCGCGGTCAGGTCGTGTCCCTGTCCGAGATTTGAGCCAAGTCTCGCGCTCAGGCCTTGAGGTCGAGAAGTGCTTGGATTTTCGCCAACGCGTCCGCCACTACCGAATCCGGCATCTCGCAGACGAACTCGGATCTGCGATCCGACCACGACAAGCTCTTGATGTGGTCACTCAGGACCACGCCCTCGACTTTCAGCCCCGCCGGCACACCCGTTTCGAACGGGTAGCCTTTGACCTGCGTGGTTATAGGACACAAAACGCAAAGGCGGGTTCTGAAGTTGTACTCTCTCGGCGAGAAGACCAGAGCCATGCGTCGCCCAGCCCGCTCCCGGCCCCTTTGCGGGTCGAAATCGAGCCAGATAACATCACGGACTCCGGGGCAGTAAGGCGGGTCAGCAGAACTCGTTGCCGACCGCAGAACCCGTCCCAGTCTCGCCATGCAGATTGGTCTCGTTGATCCGGCTGACCAACTCTGTAATGTCGTAACGTGGCACGCCAATCGGCTTGACGATCAAGCAGCCGTTCTCCACCGAAATATCTGCGATCGCGCCCTCGCCAACGGACATCTCTTGCGCAAACGCCGCAGGAATCCGCAGTGCAAGGCTGTTGCCCCACTTGGAAAAACGCGCGTTCATGATCGTGCGCTCCTCAGGTGATGACATGTCTGGCGATACAACGAAGATACATACGTGGAGTTCCGATGCAAGTTCAACGTGACGGGGTGATCGACCGGGGACCCAGGGCCGTCGGG
>CAZVMY010000761.1:0-1035 GCA_964628955.1 uncultured Methylocystis sp. | reverse complement strand
AGCATGGACGCCAGGAGTATCGCGATCATCGCCGTGATCGGCATCGTCGCCGGCTGGCTGGCCAGCCTGATCGTCGGCGGCTCGGGTGGCTTGATCCGCTATCTGATCACCGGGCTGATTGGCTCCTTCGTCGGCAGCTTCCTGTTGCAGGCATCGGGCGTGAAGCTGCCGATCGGCAACGCTCTGGTCGCCCAGATCGTCACGGCCGCCATCGGCGCGATCGTCGTCGTGCTGCTCGCCCGCCTCATCGCCTGACGGGGAGCGGATGACCGTCGTCCTCGACCTGCTGAAGCAGCCCCGGCCCGCCGCTGCGCCTCGCCATCCGGAGAAGGCCAACCGGCCGGACCAGACCGTGCTGCGCAAGCCGGACTGGATCCGGGTCAAGGCGCCGGGCTCGCCGAAATGGGCCGCGACGAACCGCATCGTGAAGGAGAACGGTCTCGTCACCGTCTGCGAGGAGGCCGGCTGCCCGAACATCGGCGAGTGCTGGGACAAGAAGCACGCCACCTTCATGATCATGGGCGACATCTGCACGCGGGCCTGCGCCTTTTGCAACGTCAAGACGGGGCTTCCGACGGCGCTGGACGCCGGTGAGCCGGATCACGTGGCGGTCGCCGTCGCCAAGCTCGGCCTCAGCCACGTGGTCGTCACCTCGGTCGATCGGGACGATCTCGACGACGGCGGAGCCGCGCATTTCGCGGCCGTGATCCGGGCCATCCGCGCACGAAGCCCGGGCACGACGATCGAGATTCTGACGCCGGATTTCCTGCGCAAGCCGGGAGCGCCGGAGATCGTGGTCGAGGCGAGGCCGGACGTCTTCAACCACAACCTCGAAACCGTGCCGTCGAAGTATCTGACCGTGCGGCCGGGAGCCCGCTACTTCCACTCGCTCCGGCTGCTGCAGCAGGTCAAGGAGCTGGCCCCCGCGATCTTCACCAAGTCCGGCATCATGGTCGGCCTCGGCGAGACCCGGAACGAGGTGCTCCAGCTCATGGACGATCTCTTTGGCCTCACGGGCCGACCGTTCGGGTTTAC
>CAZVMY010000760.1:0-1036 GCA_964628955.1 uncultured Methylocystis sp. | reverse complement strand
TGTCGGCCGAGGAGGCGGTGGCGCTGATCGTCAACGGCTTCGTCAAGGAGGTGCTGCAGCAGCTCCCGATGGAATTTGCGGTCGAGGCGCAGAAGCTGATCTCGGTGAGCCTCGAGGGGAGCGTGGGGTGATGAAAACGATGACGTTGCGCGAGGCGCGGGAGGATTTCGACGCGGTGGTGTCGGCTGGGCGCGAGGCGCCGGTCGAGATCGTCCGCGACGGCGAGCGGGTCGGCCTGTTCCTGTGCGACGCGGACGTCGAGCTGATAGAGGACATCCTGCTGTCGCAACGGCTCGAGGCGACGCGCGCGGAGGGAACCATCGGGATCGCGGCTTCGCGGACCCTTCTCGATCGGGTCCGCGGTGCTGAGGATTGATCTGTCTAGGCAGGCTGCGGCATTCCTCGACGAACTGCCGCTCAAGCAGGCCAAACAGATCGTTTCTTGGATTGATCGTCTCGCTGCTGATCCGGGATCAGTTCCCACTGAGCAGATTCGTGGTGGCGATGGCGAACGGCGGATGAAGGCAGGCGAGTTTCGGATCGTATTCGAATTCGCCGGCGAGGACTTGAAGGTTTGGCTGATCGATCGCCGAAACGACGATCGAATTTATCGAAGGTTGCGACGGCTTTGACGGCTGGCAAGGACATCATGCTCGAAATCAACGACCTCCACGTCGCCATCGGCGACAACAAGATCATCAACGGCCTCTCGCTCAACGTCGCGGCCGGCGAGGTGCACGCGATCATGGGGCCGAACGGCTCCGGCAAGTCGACGCTGTCCTATGTCATCGCCGGCAAAGAGGACTACGAGGTCCTCGATGGCGAAATCCTGCTCGACGGCGCGAACGTGCTGGAGATGGAGCCGTCCGCGCGCGCGGCCGCCGGCCTGTTCCTCGCCTTCCAGTATCCGCTGGAAATTCCGGGCGTCGCCACCATGACCTTCCTCAAGGCGGCGCTGAACGCGCAGCGCAAGGCGCGCGGCGAGGATGAATTGAAGCCGGCCGACTTCATCAAGCGTGTCAACGCCGCTGCCGAC
>CAZVMY010000759.1:0-1038 GCA_964628955.1 uncultured Methylocystis sp. | reverse complement strand
GATCTCCTGCCGGAGCTGCAGGGCCGGCTGCCGATCCGCGTCGAACTGTCCCCGCTCGACGAGAACGACTTCAAGCGCATCCTCGTCGAGACCGAAGCCTCGCTGATCAAGCAATACGTGGCGCTGATGGCGACCGAGGGCGTGACGCTGGCCTTCACCGACGACGCGATCGACGCCATCGCCAAGGTGGCGGCGCAGGTCAATTCCACCGTCGAGAACATCGGCGCCCGGCGTCTCCAGACGGTGATGGAACGCATCCTCGACGACGTGAGCTTCACCGCGCCCGACCGGAGCGGCGAGACGGTGACGATCGACGGCGACTTCGTGCGCGGCAACGTGGGAGAGCTCGCGAAGAACGCCGACCTGAGCCGGTTCATCCTGTGAGGTTGCCCGGCCTGCAGCCGCGTCCCGCATCCGATTCGATGCCCGCCGCGTAATAGCCGACGCCGACGGCACTCCGGCCGCGGGTGGACGGACGGGGGCAATGACCGAAGGCAGCATCTACGTTTCGATCACGGGCCTCCAGCTCCGCGGCCCCTGGCACGCCCCGCGCTTCTGGTGGCATGCCGTCCGGTCGATGATGCAGGCGCGATCCGCGCCCGGCAACGTCATCGCGGAGGCCCGCATCATCGCGGGCGTGCACCACACCCTGTCCGCCTGGACGGACGAGGCGGCGATGCGCGCTTATTTGTCGTCGGGCGCGCATCGGAAGGCGATGCGGGTGTTCCGGGCGATCGCCACGGGCCGCACGCTCGGCTTCACGGCCGAACGCGTGCCGGACTGGAGCAGCGCCCGCGCCCTGTGGGAGGCCGACGGCCGCGTGGTCTGATGGTCCTCACGGTCCCGCCGCGTCGCGGCGGGCATTGCAGGGGCGCCAACCCCTTGCCATAAGGCCTCTCGTTTTCTGCAAGGCCTGCCCATGTCCGACTTCCGCCCGCTCGTCTTCTCCGGCGTCCAGCCGACCGGGAACCTGCACCTCGGCAATTATCTCGGCGCCATCAAGCGCTTCGTCGAAATGCAGGCGACGCATGACTGCAT
>CAZVMY010000758.1:0-1039 GCA_964628955.1 uncultured Methylocystis sp. | reverse complement strand
CGATCCACGACGAGAACGGCCACGAGGCGCTCGGCGTTTGCGAGAACGATCCCGAACTGCCCGACACGGTGATGATCAGCGTCAACGCCAGCCTGCTGGCTCATCAGCCGGAGGTGATCCGGTCAACCGCCGCGCACGAGTTCGCGCATGCCATCTTCGACATGCCAGCGGCGATGGGCGGCAACATCCGGCGGACGTTCCGAACCTCGGTGGCGCCCGCGATCGCCAGGCCAGGCGCGCCGATCGATTGGGTCGAATGGCGGGCCGACGAGTTCATGGGCACGTTTCTGGTTCCGGCCGACAAGCTTGCGCGCGTGCTGCCGAAGCATGCCAGTGCCCTGGATCTGCCGTTCCGCTGGCGCGCAGCGCAAAGTCTTTCGAAAAACGATTGTGGCCGCTCCGTCCCCTTCGTCGATCTCGATCCGAGCGAAGGCACACTCGGCCTCCTGGTCGATGACCTCGCCGAAGCCTTCAGCGTGACCGCCGCCTTCATGTCGGTGCGGCTGGCGAAGGGCGGCTTCATCGGTCGGCGCTTCGAAACCGGGAGTGCGATCTGATGGCCTTCGGTCAAACCGTCCGCTTTCACCGCAACGACAAGGGCTTCGGCCTGAACGAGTTTGCCGAGCGTCTCGGCGTGTCGCCCGCCTATTGGAGCCGCGTCGAGCGCGAACAGGAAAACCCGCCGCGCGACGATCTCGTCGAGCGCGTCGCCGCCATCCTTGAAGTGAAGCTCGACGATCTCTTTTGCGAAGCAGGACGCCTGCCGCCCGATCTGCGCGGCGACATCAAAGCCGTTGTGACGCTCTATCGACGCAGCCGCGACACAAGGAATTCCACCAGCAAATAATGACCATGACCAAATAGCGAGTGTCTCGATATGCCAGCGCCGCCCCGCTCCTTTCTGACCGTTACCGACACCGCGATCCGCTGGCAGGTTCCCGCTCTCGACATCGCGGGCTGGGCGATCGATGGCGAGATCGCGCTCTCCGCTGTGCTGCCGACGGTCGAGACGGCCGATAAGCAGATCGCCTCGGGGATC
>CAZVMY010000757.1:0-1039 GCA_964628955.1 uncultured Methylocystis sp. | reverse complement strand
GGTCGATGCCGGCACCCGCATGCAGCAGGAAGACGGCGAACATCGCCGCGGTCAGGGTCGCGCCATGCGCGAAGTTGATGATGTGGAGCACGCCGTAGACCAGCGTCAGCCCGAGCGCGATCAGGGCATAGACCGCGCCCGTCGTCAGACCGTTCAGCGCGGCTTCGAGAATGATGGCTGGAGAGTACATTGTGGACGTCGACTTCTCCGTGGGCGCCGTTTCGTCCCGGGGTGCGAGGCGAAGCCGAGCCTCGAAGGATGATCCGGGAGCGTTCCACGTCCGTCGGAGCCCGCTGGCGCGGGCACCTCAGGACGGGAAGTTGCCGCAGGCGTCAGCTCCTGACCGGAAACACTGGCTTGGCGTCGGCGAAGGCGTCGGGGAAGATGACCTTGATGTCGCCGTCCTGGACCTGCGTGTTGACCGGTGCCGCGCCCTGGTTCTGCCCGTTGACGAACTTCGTCTCCGGATACGGCATGATGTGGTCGGTGAAGGTTGAGGCAGCCAGCGCTTCCGTCACCTTCGCCCGGTCGGCCGAGCCGGCGCGGCTGATCGCGTCGGCGACGAGCTTCACGCAGGAGTAGTTGAGCGGGATGTTGTAGGCCCAGAAACGACCGGCCGCCTCCACCTGCTTCCGCAGGTCGATCGCGCGCGGCTTGCGCGGATCGTGCCAGTGGTTGCAGTCCATGACGTTGGCTGCGGCATCGGGGAATTCCTTGACGAAGCGGAAGTTCGAGGCGGCGCCGTTCAGAACCGCGTAGATGCCCTTCGGGCGAATGCGCTGCTGCTGCATGGTGCGGGCGAGCAGGACGAACTCGCCATAATAGCTCGACGGAATCACGAGGTCCGGGTTGAGCGCCCGGATCCGGAGCGCCACGTTGGACATGTCGCGTGACGGCGTCGGATGCGCGATGGTCTCCAGGATCTCGAAACCCCGCTGCGACAGCCGTTCGTTCATCAACTTGGCGAGGCCGGAGCCGAACAGCCCGTCCTCATGCACCAGCACCAGATCGTTACCCGCACTCACCGCCGACTCCGGCG
>CAZVMY010000756.1:0-1047 GCA_964628955.1 uncultured Methylocystis sp. | reverse complement strand
CAATGAATCACGCCGAATGCCCTGCGGCGAGCGGGTTTTTCAACAGCCTGCTAGACACGCTGATCATGCTCCAAAGCGGTTAGCCTCAAGGTTCTTTATGAACCGGAGGATTGCGGTGACAGAATCATAAATGAAGCGCGCCTCGGCATGGTGCGAAAGGTCGTTGTCATGCGCCAGGGAACGGTTGTTGCGCACGAAATTGAACTTTTCAAAGATGCCGATAGAGTTCTTGACGATTTGCTTCGTCATATCGGTCAACTGGTGGTTTTGCTCCAGGGCTTTCACGTACTTGCCGGCGCGGCTGTGTAGCGGTTCATCCCGCGTCCAAACTACACCATGGGCGTCGAGGAGATGACCAAACTTCTTCATTGTGTAGGTGTGGAGCCTGTCGAGCGCGGCAGCCGGCTTGTTGGCGGCGATGTCGCGCTCAATGGATGAAACCAGTTCTTCGAGGGTTTCGTCCCGGGTGAAGCGGTCGATTGCGTCGGTAGTCGGTATGGTACCCCCTCCCTCGATCCGGGATAACAACTCGAAGAACGGTACTTTGACCCGTTCGTGGTCGTCGGCCGTGCTGAAGTGTGGAAGGCTTTCCCGCTCCTGCCAGAGGCGGCGCAAGACCCGCGCAACGGTGTATTCGTCTTCCTGATCGACGAAGGATCGGAGTCGGTTCGCTTTCGATGTTCCGCGGGTGCGATAGCGTTGATCGTCGATGTCGATGCGGAATTCGTCTTCGAAAAATTCCGAGAAGGTCCGGTCGGAAAAATTCAGAACATAGCCGCTGCCCATGGCCAGAGCGTCGTCGATGATACGAATGTCGGAGCGCTTGAGCATGACCATGAAATCCCGTCCGCCACTTTATCCGCCATCCAACCCTGCCGGCCAGCTTTCTGCAGACAAAGGAAGCTCGTTCAGCTCTGCACGAACGACGGACCAGTTCGGATAATGGCGATCCAGATGCTGGAAGAATGCTTTCGTGTGCTTGGCTTCAATGAGATGGATCATCTCATGCACGATCACATATTCGAGCATGTCGCGCGGTTTCTTCAC
>CAZVMY010000755.1:0-1051 GCA_964628955.1 uncultured Methylocystis sp. | reverse complement strand
GCCTCGTGGTTGGTGACGAGTGGTCCGACTTCCTCGACGGCTCGAAGGACCTGATCTCGGATTGGCGGAAGCCGCTTTCCTGCGGCAACTTCAACGTCAAGACCGGCAAGTGCGGCGGCGCGAGCTGACCGGCCGACGTCCACGACCATGACGACGACCGCGGCCGGGCGTCTCGCCCGGCCGCGTCTTCTCGGCATCGAGGGCTTGGAAACGTGACTGGTCGACTGAAGGCATCCGGCTTGCGCCGCGCCATGGGTTCTCGCCTGGCCGCGCTGCTGCTGATGGCGCTCACCCTGGCGTTAGTCCCCGCCGCCGTCAGGGCACAGGACGTCGGCGCCATCCTCTCGCGCTTCGCCGACGACGGCTTCGACACCACGCGCCGCGCTGCCGAGGACCTCGCCACCTCCGGCCATCCGTCGGCCCTTCCCGTGCTCACCGCGCTGGGCGAGGGTGCGCTTCTGGTCGATCCGATCACGCGAAAAGTCTTCTACAAGACCGCGTCGGGCCAGACGATCGCCGCCGAAACCGGCCAGCCCGCGACGGACTTGCCGGCGGCTTTGAGGACGGTCCGCGTGAACAACACCCTGCGCCGCGTCGTGCAGGGCGCGCTGGGCAACCTCGGCATTCTCAATCCTGATCCGGTGAAACGGCTCGAGTCGGCTGCGGCCGTCTTCAAGTCGCGCGACGTGACGGCGCTGCCCGCGCTCGAAGGCGCGCTCGCCCGCGAAACCGTACCGGCGATCCGGTCGATGATGGCGCTGGCCCGGGCGGCGATCGTCCTTCACAAGGCCGACGCGCCGGATGCGGCGAGGCTCGACGCGATCGCCACGCTCGCGGAACGGGGCCGGCAGGACGTTCTTGGCGTCCTCAATGCGCTTCCTGCCGACACGAAGCCGATCCGAAGGAGGCCGCGCAGCGCGCGGCTTCGGCTATAGAAGCCAATCTCGCGCTCTGGGCCAACGTCCAGAACGCCTGGTACGGGCTCTCGCTCGGCTCCGTCCTACTGCTGGCGGCCGTCGGACTTGCCATCACCTTCGGCGTGATGGGCGTG
>CAZVMY010000754.1:0-1056 GCA_964628955.1 uncultured Methylocystis sp. | reverse complement strand
GTTCGCGCACGATGCGCGGAGCCGGAGACGGACGTGCCAGCGAGTTCGTCATCTTTGACGGCTGGCGCATGGATTTGCGGCGGCGCGAGCTTGTTTCGCCCTCCGGCACGCTGGTGGATCTGTCCACCGGAGAGTTCGACCTGATGGTTGCCTTCATCGAGCACACCAGCCGCGTGCTGTCGCGCGAGGCCCTGATGCAATTTGCCAAGGCCCGCACCAGCGACGATCCGTTCGATCGGACGATCGACGTCCAGATCAGCCGGCTGCGGCGCAAGCTGGAGGCCGAAGCCAACGGTGGCCAGCTGATCAAGACGATACGCGGCGCAGGCTACATGTTCACGGCCTCCGTCCAATCGGCCGGAGGACAGCCGGCATGACGCGCCTGCTCCAGCGCGGCTTCCCCGACACGGTGGCGGGCCGCGCCATCATCATTCTGGTTGCGGCGCTGCTCGCGTTCCATCTCGTCGGCTACTGGGCCTATCGTGTCGGCGTCGAGAGCCTCGCGAGCGCGCAGCGCGACCGGGGCATGGCCGAGCGAATCGTCTCGATCAAGCGCGCCATCGCGGGGATCACGCAGGAGCCCGAGCGCGACCGGGCGGCGCACGACCTTTCGAGCGCCAGCCTGGAGGTCCACTGGAGTAAGGTCAGCCTGGTTCTGGGCACGGCGCCCATGACGGAGCGTACGGCGGAAATGCAGGCCAGGCTCAGGGCGCTTGCGCCGGATCTGGCCGCGGAATCCTTCCGGCTCGGCTTCGCCGACGACGGCGCGCTCGGCTCGGGCGATGCCGACGCCTACCGGCACATGATGCTGGTCTCGGTCCGGCTCGACGACGGCTCTTGGGTCAATTTCTCCTCGACTACGCTCGGCGCGACCCAGCATGCCGACGGGAGCGTTTTGGCGGTAACGATCTGCTTTGGCGTGGCGATCATCGTCGTCGCCGTCCTGCTGCTGCGCTGGGCGACGCGTCCGCTGCGCGATCTCGCGCTCGCCGCCGAGCGCTTCGGCCTCGATCAGATTCCGCAGCCGCTGCAGGAGACCGGCCCCACCGAGGTCCG
>CAZVMY010000753.1:0-1057 GCA_964628955.1 uncultured Methylocystis sp. | reverse complement strand
CTCCCCCGCGAACGCGGGGAGGGTGAGGGAGGGGGCGGGTCAGAACGAGGCATCGAGCGCGTGGCCGGCACCCCCCACCCTCACCCGCCCCGCGAGGGGGCGGGATGCGGCCGGCGCCGCGCCCATCTCCCTACTGCCTACTGCCTACTGCCGACTGCCTACCCCCTCCTTGACCTTCCCGCCATCTCCCAGCATTCCAGCCCGATGCTCGACCCCGCGCTCTATGTGAACACGCCCGTCGCCGGCCGCGCCTGCGGCTCGTGCACGCTGTGTTGCAAGGTCTACGACGTGCCGGTGCTCAACAAGCCGGCGGGGAAATGGTGCGCGCATTGCGCGCCGGGGCGCGGTTGCGGCATCCATGCGACACGGCCGGAGCATTGCCGGGCCTTCTTCTGCCTGTGGATGACCGACAAGGACCTCGACGACACCTGGCGGCCGGAGCGCTCGAAGCTCGTGCTGACGATCGACCCCGGCACGCGTTTCCTCTTCGTGCAGGTCGATCCGGGCACGCCGAAAGCGTGGCGGGGCGAGCCCCATTACACGCTGCTGAAGCGCTGGGCGGCCGGGCACGTCAAGGAGCGGCGCTACGTGATCGTCTTCGTCAACAAGCAGGCGACCGTGCTCCTGCCGGAGCGCGACGTCGACGTCGGCACAGTCATGCCGCAGGACCGCGTCGTGATCGAACCGCGCCAGACCATGCGCGGCCTCGAGCACGAGGTGCGCAAGGTGCCGGGCCAGCAGGCGCAGCAGTGAGGATCGATCGATGACAGACCACGGCCTGCTCAGGCAGAGCGCGAACGAGATCGTGGCGCTGCTCAAGCTCGGCGCGGTGACGCCGCACGATTGCCTCGATGCGCTGGAAGCGCGGATCGCCGAGGTCGATCCCAAGGTCAACGCGCTGCCGACACTCTGTTTCGACCGGGCGCGGGCCGCCGCCGACGACCTGATGACGAAGAGCGTGGCGGAGCGCGGCCTCCTCGCCGGCCTGCCGGTCGCGATCAAGGATCTGACCGAGGTGGCCGGCGTGCGCTGCACCTATGGCTCGCCGATCTATGCC
>CAZVMY010000752.1:0-1061 GCA_964628955.1 uncultured Methylocystis sp. | reverse complement strand
GTTGTTCAGCGTCGCGATCGGCAGGTTGTGGATCGCCGAGAACTGCTCGAGCGGCATCCATGTGTCGAAATCGAAGCCGAAGCCGCATTCGATGCCGGCAGCCTTCATCGCGGCGAGGTCCTTGCCCCATTCCTCGATGGTCTCGGGTGCCTTGGTCTTGCCGATCTTGGCGAAGGCGTCCTTGTTCCAGTAGATCAGCGCCGTGGACGAGTTGTACGGCACCGACCACATCTCGCCCTTGGACGTTGCGTAATAGTTCGCGATGCCGGGGAAGTACGCGGACCAGTCGACGTTGATCTTGTAGTCCTTGACAAAGTCGGACGCTTTGTAGATCGCGTTCGATAGCATGAAGTTGACGGTGCCTGCGTCGTAGATCTGGACCAGCGTCGGATGCTGCTTGGCGCGGAACGCCGCGATGGTGTTCTGCTCGGCCTTGTCGTAGCCACCCTGGCCGACGCAGACCGCCTCGTACTTGGTCTGGCTTTCGGTGAAGCGCTTGCAATGGTTCGCCATCACCTCGCCGAGCTGGCCGGTCAGGCCGTACCAGAACTCGAACTTCTGCTTCTGCTGGGCGGCCGCGCCGCTCGCGCCGGCGAGAAGGGCGCCGCAGGCGGCGGCCGCGAGAAGGACGTTTTTCATCGGTGTTGTCTCCCGTGCGGCGGCGCTCCGCCCCGCTCGGGCTTTCGGCTATCGGCCGCAGATGACGGCCGGCTAACAAATTGCTGACGATTCGATGACGGCCCGGCAGCGTCCAGCCGTCGCCTCACATGGTGCAGCCGACCTGCCACGGCACGAACTCGTTGTCGCCGTAACCGAGGTCCTCCGACTTCGACCGTTGGCCGGAGGCGACCGCGAGGATCGTCTCGAAGATCTGGCGCCCCTTCTCCTCGAGGGACACGCCGTCCAGCACGTCCCCGCAATCGACGTCCATGTCGTCGATCATGCGGCGGTAGATCTCGCTGTTGGTCGCGAGCTTGATCGAGGGCGTCGGCTTGCAGCCATAGGCGGAGCCCCGTCCGGTCGTGAAGCACAGGACGTTGGCGCCGCCGGCCACCTGTCCG
>CAZVMY010000751.1:0-1063 GCA_964628955.1 uncultured Methylocystis sp. | reverse complement strand
CTGATCGGCGGTGAGATGCGGGTAGAGCGCATAGTTCTGGAATACCATCGCGACGTCGCGATCGGCCCCGCGCCGCGCCGTCACGTCCATGCCACCGATCACGACACGGCCGGCGTCCGCAGTTTCCAGCCCGGCGATGATCCGCATGAGGGTGGTCTTGCCGCAGCCCGACGGGCCGACGAGGGAGACGAACTCTCCGGCCTCGATCTCGATCGAAACGTCTTTCAGGACATGGGTCGCGCCGAAGGACTTGCCGATGGCGCTGACGGACACACCGGCCAAGTCACCCTCCCGCCTGTCGACGCCACGGGTAGTGGGCGGACGTGACGGACGGGCGAAAGTTCGGTGACGGTTCCGTGATAGGTCGGCGTGCTATCGTCCGCCGCGTCAGGCGGCCAGCGAGCGCCCGGTCTCCACGTCGAACAGATGCGTCCGGTCGAGATGCGGCGCGAGCTTGATGTCGGACCCGGGCGCGAAATCCATGCGGTCCGCGGTGATGGCGCAGACCTCGCTCTCGCCGAGATCGGCATAGATGTGGATTTCGGGACCGGTCGGCTCGACCACGCTGATGCGGGCCGGAACGCCCGCGCCGTTCGCCGTCGGCTTCAGATGCTCCGGCCGGATGCCGTAGACGAGCTTCTGGCCCGAGGTGACCGGAACGCCGGCGGGCAGCGGCAGCATGATGCCGCCAGGTGCCCGGAGCATCGGCGTGCCGCCGATCCCCTCCACCTCGCCGCGGATCAGGTTCATGGCCGGCGAGCCGATGAACTCGGCCACGAACAGGTTGGCCGGGCGGTCATAAACGTCCAGCGGCCGGCCGATCTGCTCGATGTAGCCGTCCCGCATGATGACGATGACGTCGGCCATCGTCATGGCCTCGATCTGGTCGTGGGTGACGTAGACGGTGGTCGTCTTCAGGCGCTGGTGCAGTTCCTTGATCTCGGTGCGCATCTGGACGCGCAGCTTCGCGTCGAGGTTGGACAGCGGTTCGTCGAACAGAAACACGGCCGGGTCGCGCACGATGGCGCGGCCCATGGCGACGCGCTGGCGCTGGCCGCCGGAG
>CAZVMY010000750.1:0-1068 GCA_964628955.1 uncultured Methylocystis sp. | reverse complement strand
GCTGCCACACGATCATGAACTGCGCACAGGCTTGTCCCAAGGGGTTGAACCCGGCCAAGGCGATCGCCGAAGTCAAGAAGATGATGGTTGCCCGCCACTACTGACGGGCGTGACGCGATCAGCGCCAGAGGATCGTCAGGAAGATCGCGATCACGCTCAGGAAGCCTGCGGTCCAGGATATGGACCGCAGCGTCGCGCGGTCGCCGACATAGCACGCGATATAGACGATGCGGGCCAGGATGAATGCGACGGCGAGGGCATCGAGCCCGATGCGCGGCGCGCCCTTGAGTTCTGCCGCGAGAACGGCAGCCGCGAAGAACGGGAACGCCTCGAACCCGTTCTGGTGGGCCGCGTAGGCGCGTCGCGCCCGGCCCTCGTAGCGTTCGGCGACGTCGCGCGGGCGGGCGTTGTCGTAGGGTGCGCCGGCCTTGGCGAGCCCGACGGTCAGGACGGGCAGGATGCCGGCGAGCAGCACGCACCAGAGGGCGAGGGTCATTCAATCTCCTTGCGCGGTGCCGCGCCACATGTTGCCCGATTCAACCGATATGTGCTTGAGCTTGAGGGTGGCGCCGAAAGGCGGCCTCGTGGCAAGTTCACTTCGGCAAGTTCACTTCGGCAAGTTCGTTCCGGCGGAGATGGCGGCAGATGCGCCTTCCTGGGTTGGTGTTGATACGCGGACGGGCCGGCGCCGGATCGCTGTTGCTGGCGTTGCTGCTGGGCGGCTGCGACTCGAGCTATCGTCTGGCCAGCTTGTCCGATTCCTTCGGCACCAGCCTGAGAGCGCGACCTCCGGAAGCGCCTGCGGCGCTTACCCCGGCACCGACCTCGCCCGTCGAGACGGCGCCACTGCCGCCGCTGGCCGGTCAGGCTCCGCCGCCCGATGCGCCGCTCGGATTGCCCAACGCGCTGCCGCCCGGCCCCGGTGAGGCCGTCGCCGGGCTCCCGCCCGGGACCAGCCTGCCGATCGACCCCAACCTGCCGCCTCCCGTCACTCCCCCGGTCGAGCCGCCCAAACCGCGGATCCCGCCGAGGGTCGCCGCGGTCAATCCGGCTGCGGACGCGCCGGCC
>CAZVMY010000749.1:0-1074 GCA_964628955.1 uncultured Methylocystis sp. | reverse complement strand
GGCGAACAGCAACGCGTCAACATCGCGCGCAGCTTCGTCGATCCCGCACCCGTGCTCCTGCTCGACGAGCCGACCGCCTCGCTCGACGCCGCCAACCGCGACGTCGTGGTTGAACTGATCGGCGAGGCGCGCAACACAGGCGCGGCGATCGTCGGCATCTTCCACGACGCCGAGGTGCGCGACCGGGTGGCCACGCGCCTTCTCGATCTCACGCGCTACAAGACCGCCGCATAACGACAGGCCCGATCCGATGGAAACGATCCTCACCAACGCCCGGCTGATCCTCGAGGACGAGGTCGTCACGGGCACGCTCGTCTTCGACGACGACAGGATCGTCCGCATCGATTCCGGATCGAGCGGCCTGCCCGGCGCCATCGACCTCGGCGGCGACTATCTCGCGCCCGGGCTGGTCGAGATGCACACCGACAACATGGAAAAGCATTTCATGCCGCGGCCGAAGGTGTTCTGGCCGAACGGGCTGGCCGCCGCGCTGGTGCACGACGCGCAGATGGCCTCGGCCGGCGTGACCACCGTCTACGACGCGATCTGCGCCGGTTCGGTGCACAGCGACAAGGACTACCGGCGCGACATCTTCGCCAGCGTGGTCGACGCCGTCGAGCAGGGCATGGCGGAGGACGTCTTCCGCATCGACCACAAGATCCACATCCGCTGCGAACTCACCGGCCCCTCGCTGCTCGAGGACATCGAGCCGCACATGGACCGGCCGCTGGTGCAGCTCGGCTCGCTGATGGACCACACGCCGGGCCAGCGGCAATGGCGCAACCTCGAGGACCTGAAGACCTACGTCGTGGGCTCGGGCGAATCGACGGTGGAGCAGCACGAGCGCGCGATCGCGAAGCGCATGGCGGACGGCCCCGTGGTCGCCGCGATGAACCTCGACCGCACGGTCGAGCTGTTCCGCTCGCGCGGTATTCCACTGGCGAGCCACGACGACACGACGCCTGAGCACGTGGACGCGGGCCTCGCGGTCGGCGTCGTGATCTCGGAGTTTCCGACCACGGTCGAGGCGGCTGCGGCCGCCAAGGGGAAAGGCCTCGCCACCGTCGCCGGCGC
>CAZVMY010000748.1:0-1074 GCA_964628955.1 uncultured Methylocystis sp. | reverse complement strand
GGGGACGACTCTGGTTCGGTACGATGGACAAGACTGGCGGCGGCGCACCCGTCGGTGCGCTTTACCGCCTTGGCTTCGACGGAATTCTGCACACGGAGCGCCAGCAGATCCGAATACCCAACGCCATCGCTTACACGCCGGATGGCAGCGCGATGTTGTTCTCCGACAGTCGGACCGCGACGGTCGAAATTGCAGATTACGATGTCGAGACCGGCGAGCGCGGGGACAGCAGGCCTTTCGTCCAGTATGTCAATGGCGAGCATCCCGATGGAGTCTGCGTCGATGCCGAAGGCGGCGTTTGGATAGCAGTCGTCGAGGGCAGTCGCATCGAGCGGCGTCATCCCGATGGATCGCTCGACCTGATCGTCGAGCTGCCGGTGTCCCGCCCGACGATGTCGATGCTGGGTGGCCGCGACGGACGCACCCTGTTCGTCACGTCCCAACGCCGGTTCCTCGCACCTGCCGCGCTGGCGCGGGAACCGCTCGCCGGCAACCTGCTCGCTGTGCGCACAAACTTTCAAATGAGCCCCATTCACGGAGCCGCCGTTTGACGCCTTCGCCCAATGACAAGTGCCTTGGCGATCGCAGTGGTCGTTTTCAAATGGGTTGAGGGGCAGAATCAATTTTGGCAGAGGCCTTGTGGCAGTCTGCCAGACGGCTCGGAGACCGAAGACGGTACACGACCAACATGCGGGACGTGGCCGGGCGCGCGTGATGCGCGATCGGGGTCCTCGCGCTGTGCAACCCAATAATGTCTCAACAACCCGTCACCGGTCCGATCGGCGCCATGACCTGCCGGTGAGCCGGCAAGCCGCAGTCCTCGGCATCAGCCGGGGCAGCGTCTACTACCTGCCGCGCGCCGTGAGCGACGCCGATCTGGCCCTTATATCAGCGGCCCTCATGCCTGACCGATATGGGCCCATTCGCGCATCCCGATGGATGTGATGGTCCTGGGTTGTGCGACGAGGCGGTTCCATGCGTCGCAGGCAGCGTCGATGATGTCGCCGTAGCTGTCGAAGACGCGGTTTGAGAGCCAGTTGGCGCGCAGATACTGCCAGATGTTCTCGACCGGGT
>CAZVMY010000747.1:0-1083 GCA_964628955.1 uncultured Methylocystis sp. | reverse complement strand
GGTGCGGGCCCGCGCGGCGCTGGTGCCGCATCTGTGCGCGCTCACCGCGCGCTGGGCCAAGGCTGATCTTCTTGCCGCGCTGGAGGCCCGCGCGGTGCCGGCCGGGCCGATCAATACGATCGCCGAGGTCTTCGAAGACCCGCAGGTCATGGCGCGCGGCCTGCGCGTCGATCTCCCGGCACCGGCCGCGAAGGCCGGTACGATACCGACCGTGCGCGGGCCGATCGTGCTGGACGGCAGCCCGCAGGTGGCAGATCGGCCGAGCCCGTGGCTCGGTGAGCACGGCGAGGACATCCTCGCCGATTCCGGTTGGGGTGGCGCTACCAGAGGCGCCGGACGTTGAACTGGTCGAGCATGCGATCGTTTGGGACGATCGTCAGGTCGTCACACAAAGCTTGCGCGGCGAGCAGGCGATCGAACGGATCGCGGTGATCGCCGGGCATGCCGCCTGCGAGACGCGCGTGTCGAATCGTCACCGGCAGCTCGGCGGAGCCATCCATTTCAAGCCTCTCATGCAGATCAGGCAGGACCGATTCGGCCTCCGGCAACTTTCCGATACGGTGCTTTATGGCAATCTCGATCGCGGATACCGCGCTCACGTAAATCTTGCGTGCCGGATCCGCGATGACAGATCGGGTACGTGGCGGAATCTTGGGGTTATTGTCGAGACACCAGAGAAGCACGTGGGTATCGAGGATATGGCTCAACCCAGTCCCCAAGCCCTCAACTCTTCCTCGGGCAAGGGGTCGAAGAAGGAATCCGGCACGTCGATCTGGCCGGCGAGACGACCGGGCTGGCGCGGCTTCGCCAATGGACGTTCGATGGGAACGACACGCGCCAGAGGCGTCCCGTCGCGCACGATGACCATCTCGTCGCCCTGCGCCAGGTTTTCCAGCAGTTCTCCGAGATTGCCTGCCGCTTGCTGCACGGAAACGGTTAGAGCTTTGCCCATTGCCAAACCTCGCTCTAACGTCTTTTAGCAAAGGTGTCGATGACCAACAATGACACCCTTGGAAGTTTGCCCATGCCCCCCCGCACCGGCGGCCAGATCCTCGTCGATCAGCTCCGCCTCCACGGCACGAC
>CAZVMY010000746.1:0-1086 GCA_964628955.1 uncultured Methylocystis sp. | reverse complement strand
GGCGAGACGGGCCGGAATTTCGCGGCCGGCATGTCGGGCGGCATTGCCTATGTTCTCGACGAGGACAGGAGCTTCGCCAAGCGCTGCAACCTCTCGATGGTCGATCTCGAACCCGTCGAGGAAGAGGAAGACCTCACCGAGCGATTCTACCATCACGGCGGCGATCTCGAGTTCAAGGGCCGCATCGACATCATGGCCGACATGGGCGGCCACGACGAAGAGCGGCTGCACCAGCTCATCGCCAACCACATGCGCTACACCGGCTCGGCGCGCGCCAAACATATCCTCGACAACTGGGCAGATTACCGCAGCCGGTTCGTCAAGGTCATGCCTGTCGAGTACCGGCGTGCGCTGCAGGACATGGAGAAGGCGAGGATGCTGGTCGCGGCGGAGTGAAGCCCGTCCGATGGACGGCACACGCGGTGATCGCGTTGAAGAAGCGGGCGATAGAGCGGGAATGGGTCGTCAAGGCCCTCACGCAACCGGAATGGATGGAGCAAGATCCGACGCATCCGGAGCGGAGCCGCGCGTTTGGGCGTGTGCCGGAGTTTGGAAACAGAATGCTCCGTGTTGTATTCGAAACGACGTTTGATGAGGTCATCATCATTACGGCGGCGTGGGATCTAAATGCCGGGAGGCGGTCATGAAGATAAACTACGACCGGGAAAGCGATGCCCTCTACATCGATCTCTCCGACAGTCCTGTGCTGGAGTCGGAAGAGATCAGGCCTGGCATCATCTTTGACTACGATAAGCATGGTCACGTCGTGGGAATTGAGATTCTCGACGTCAAGGACGTCGTTGGCCATAACACCGTCGTGCCGCACGCAGCAGAGTGAGTTTTTGGGACATGGGCAAGGTCACAGGCTTCCTTGAGATCGACCGGCGCGACCGGAAGTATCTGCCGGCGTCGGATCGCATCCGGAATTTCAAGGAGTTCCTGATTCCGCTCGGCCAGGAGGCAACGCGGGACCAGGCGGCGCGCTGCATGAACTGCGGGATTCCCTATTGTCACACCGGCTGCCCGGTGAACAACCAGATCCCCGACTGGAACGATCTCGTCTATCAGGGCAGCTGGCGCGAGGCG
>CAZVMY010000745.1:461-1090 GCA_964628955.1 uncultured Methylocystis sp. | reverse complement strand
CGCGGCTACGACGCCGATTACGCGGTCAACGTGACGGCCAACGCCGCGATCATCGCGCTGCTGATCCCGCCGTCGCACAACATGATCATCTATGCCATCGCCGGCGGCGGCAACATCTCGGTGGCGGACCTGTTCACCGCCGGCATCCTGCCGGGGCTGCTGCTGGCGCTCGCGCTGATGATCACGGCCTATGTGGTCGCCGTCCGGCGCGGCTATCCGGCCGACGTCTTCCCGGGTGCCGAGAAGGTGCTGGGCTACCTGTTCGCGGCGGCGCCGGGCATCCTGCTGATCTTCATCATCTTCGGCGGGGTGCGGTCCGGTGTCTTCACGGCGACCGAGAGCTCCTGCATCGCGGTCGTCTACGCGCTGCTGATCACCGTGCTGGTCTACCGCGAGATGGACTGGGACGGTTTCGTGACGGCGACGCTTGCCGCCGTGCGCACGACCGCGATGGTGCTGCTCGTGATCGGCACCGCCGGTGCCTTCGGCTGGCTGATGGCCTTCCTGCAGGTGCCGCAGGCGACGATCGCGCTGATCCGCTCGATCTCGGACGATCCGATCGCGGTGCTCCTGATGATCAACGTCATCCTGCTGGTGCTCGTCACCTTCATGGATATGGCGCCGATGAT
>CAZVMY010000745.1:0-451 GCA_964628955.1 uncultured Methylocystis sp. | reverse complement strand
CATCTGCACGCCGATCTTCCTGCCGGTGGTGAAGGCCTTCGGCATCGACCCCGTGCATTTCGGCGTGATCCTCATTCTCAATGCCGGGATCGGGCTCAACACGCCGCCGGTCGGTTCGGTCCTGTTCGTCGCCTGCGCGGTGGGCAAGATCACGATCGCCCAGTCCATGCGGACGATCTGGCCGTTCTTCGGCGCCAGCGTCGTCGTGCTCCTCCTCGTCACCTACGTCCCCGGCCTGTCGCTCTGGCTGCCGGCGCAGTTCCGCTGAGGACTCCATGCTCGAGATCGACGTGCGGCAGGCCAGCCACCCCGAGGCGGTGAAGGCGTTCGACACGAGCGAACTGCGCCGGCATTTCCTGATCGAGCGCGTGTTCGTGCCGGGCGAGATCGCGCTGACCTACAGCCACGTCGACCGGCTGGTCATCGGCGGCGCGATGCCACGCGATGCGCC
>CAZVMY010000744.1:0-1091 GCA_964628955.1 uncultured Methylocystis sp. | reverse complement strand
GAGGGGGCGGGATGCGGCCGACATCACACCCTTGCAGTCCCTACTCCCTACTCCCTACTCCCTACTCCCTACTCTCCTCACATCCCCGGCGGCTTGCCGATGAAGTCGCGCTTGCCGAGTTCGACGCCGCGGTGCCGCAGCAGCGCGTAGGCCGTGGTGGTATGGAAGAAGAAGTTCGGCATGGCGAAATGCAGCACGAAATCCTTGCCCTTCAGGGTCAGGGTGAGGTCGCGGCCGGCCGGGACGGTCACGTCGCGCGTCTCGGCACCATCGAAGGCCGCGGCGGGAACGCCGTTGACGTATTCGAGCGTCCTGGCGATCCGCGCCTTCAGCGCCTCGAAATCCGCCTCGTCGTCGGGATGCTTCGGAGCTTCCATCCCGGTCGCGCGGGCGACGGTGTTCTTGGCGAAATCACACGCGATCTGAACCTGGCGCACCATGGGAAGCATGTCGGGATAAAGCCGGTCGTCGAGATAGACCGAAGGCTTCACGTTCCTGGCGGCCGCCGTCGCGGCCGCCTTGTCGAGCATCGCCGACAGGTTGGTCAGCATCTGGTTGAAGACGGGCACGGTCACGTCGTGCAGGCTGATGGGCATGAGAAATCCTGGGTGGGTGGCGCCGGAGGCCAGCGCTGGCCGGACGGTTCTAGCCGAGCCTTGCCGCGCTGCAACCGCCATCGGGTTTGCATGTGGCGTGGCTGGCCTTATGACGGCCGGTGAATGACCAGCACCCCCCTTCCCGCCAATGATCCCGTCGCCAGCCGGCGCACCTTCGCGATCATCTCGCATCCCGATGCCGGCAAGACGACGCTGACCGAGAAGCTGCTGCTGTTCGGCGGCGCGATCCAGCTCGCGGGCGAAGTGAAGGCCAAGAAGGACCGCATCCAGACGCGCTCCGACTGGATGTCGATCGAACGCGAGCGCGGCATCTCCGTCGTCACCTCGGTGATGACCTTCGAATATGCCGGCCGCGTCTTCAACCTGCTCGACACGCCGGGCCACGAGGACTTTTCCGAGGACACCTACCGCACGCTGACCGCGGTCGATTCCGCGATCATGGTGATCGATGCCGCCAAGGGCATCGAGGCCAGG
>CAZVMY010000743.1:0-1095 GCA_964628955.1 uncultured Methylocystis sp. | reverse complement strand
GCAAGGAGTTCAAGCGACTCGGCATCACCGGCGACTGGGAGAACCCCTATCTCACCATGAGCTTTTCCGCCGAGGCCCAGATCGCACGCGAGATCATGTCCTTCGCCGCGACCGGCCAGCTCTATCGCGGCTCGAAGCCGGTGATGTGGAGCGTCGTCGAGAAGACCGCGCTCGCGGAAGCCGAGATCGAGTATCACGATTACCAGAGCGACATGGTCTGGGTGGCGTTTCCGGTGCGCGACGTTGAGATGAGCGCTGAGGATGCAATGAACTACGTGGTGAGTGTCAATGAACAGCAGGACGGCAAGCACGTCACGTTCGATCTGGTTGGCGATAATTTTAAGAGGCTACGTGGCACCTCAATCGTAATCTGGACAACCACGCCTTGGACAATCCCTGGAAACCGAGCAATCGCGTTTTCATCAGGTATCAGCTACGGTCTTTATGAAATAACAGATGCCCCGACTGATAACTGGGCGAAGATCGGGTCCAGATATATACTAGCTGAGAAATTGGCTGCCGATGTGTTCAAGGCTGCGAAAGTGAGCGGCTTTAAATTGCTGGAACCTTTGCCATGGGGTGTGCTCGAACACTTGAGGGTTTCTCATCCGCTGGCCGGGCGCGCTCCCATCCTCCCCCTTCACGGGGGAGGTGGACGCGAAGCGGCCGGAGGGGCTGAGGGCGCCGACGGCCCCTCCCCGGCTGCTATGCAGCTGACCCTCCCCGACCAAACTCGGGTTCACCGGAGTTTGGCATCGACAACCTCAGATCGGGTGAACCCGATCTGGGTGGGGAGGGATGAGGCGCCCTATTCGTTCGACGTCCCCCTCCTCGACGGCGACCACGTCACCGACGACACCGGCACCGGTTTCGTGCACACGGCGCCCGGCCATGGCCGCGAGGACTTCGACATCTGGACCGCGGTCGAGACGCAGGCGATGTTGCGCGAGCGCGGTATCGACACCCGCATCCCCTATACGGTCGACGCCGACGGCTTCTACACGGCTGATGCACCCGGCTTCGCGGGGCGCCGCGTCATCACCGACAAGGGCGAGAAGGGCGACGCCAACGAGGCGGTCATCAAGGCACTGATCG
>CAZVMY010000742.1:0-1096 GCA_964628955.1 uncultured Methylocystis sp. | reverse complement strand
GATCGGGCACAGGCGCCCCGACGGAACGCACGAAGCCGGGAGCATGGCTCCCGGCTTCGCGATACCTTACCGCCAGTTGGCTGCATCCTCACGGAAGCAGTCTGACGGCCTCTCGTGACTTTCCCCTCAGATGATCTCTTCCATGTCGATCATGAAGGGCTTGCCGGGGAAGGGCGCCGTGGAACCCCAGAGGAAGGGCGAGTACCCCGACGGCGTCTGGAAGGGGTAGAGTTCCGAAAAGCTGCCGGAATAGCCCCGCTTGGGGTCCACCGCATAAGTGTGGATCGTCTTGCCGTTGAAGTCGGTGATGTTGATGATCGGCGCGGACACCGCCCGGCCCGGTCCCGCGCCGCCGTAGCCGCCCTGGTTGATGGACACGGCACCAGCCACCGGATCGACCAGCCGGCTGTCGCGCAGCACACCCTGGATGCGCCCATCGGGGAAGGCGAAGGTCACGTTCCGGTCGCCGCGGCTGACGAGGAACAGATCGTCCGGCGCGGTGGAGACCCCACTTGTGAAAGCGAAAGTCGAATTACGACCGACCGTGAAGCTGAGGAGCGGTATCGACGAGACGGCTTTCCCCACAGGAGAGGTCGGGAAATTCAGACCCTGAACATTGAATGCACGCACCGTGCCATCCATCGAGGCGATGAAGGCGCGGCTTCGCCCCAGGACACGTTGCGGCTCGGCACCAGACCAGTTTTCCTTGGGGCTCCAGCCTTCAGTTTCGCCGATCCAAGTGCCGCGGTCGAGGCCGAAGATCGTCGTCGTCTGAATTCCGGCGCTCACCGAGGTGGGCTGGTCGACGGCGAGGGTCGTCACCACCTTCGGCGTCTGGGCTGGCGCCACGGCGAAGGAGAAGGGCCACTTGCTGCCGTCGGTCGTGCTGGCATCAACCGTGCGGCCGTAGTTCGCCTGCGTCGTCAGGTACATCTGGCGATAGAACTGGTAGAGCGGCGTCATGTCGACAAAAGACACCTTGTTCTCGGCGCGCGAGGCGACAATGGCATAGCCTCCCACCGCCGCCTGGCTCCATCCGATGTCCGGTTGACTGGAATCGATGACCGGGTTGACGTTGGCCCAGCGGGTCCGGGCG
>CAZVMY010000741.1:0-1098 GCA_964628955.1 uncultured Methylocystis sp. | reverse complement strand
ACCTCGACCGTTTCGTCGTTGAGGATCTCGCTGCCGCGCATCAGGCCGTCGTGCCCGTGCGACGTGTAGGGGTCGAGAGCCACGTCGGTGATCAGCCCGATCTCCGGCACCTCTGCCTTGATCGCGCGGCAGGCGCGGCAGATCAGATTGTCGGCGTTGAGCGCCTCGCTGGCCAGGGGATCGCGGAGACCGGCATCCGTATTGGGGAAGAGCGCGAGCGCCGGGATGCCGAGCCGGGCGGCCCGCTCAGCGACCCTCACCGCCCGATCGACCGACAGCCGCTCGACGCCCGGCATCGACGCCACCGGCTGCGTCACGTCGACGCCGTCGACGAGGAACAGCGGCCAGATCAGGTCGTCGACCGAAAGCTGGGTCTCCCGCACCAGCCGGCGCGACCAGTCGGTGCGGCGATTGCGCCTGGGCCGTTTGGTGAGCGGCCCGACGGCGTCCGCCGAGGTCTCCGCAGGCCGCGCGTCTCGACGGAAGGCGCTCACACGCGACATGCTCAAAATCCCGCAAACTGCCTCGAACGGCGGCAGATTGGAGCCCTTCCAATTGTCCGTCAATCGTCGCGGACATTCCTCCGGTTGACGCCCGCGGGCAGGGCGCGGTACCCGCGCTTGCCCGCCAGCCGAACGGATCGCCAATGCCCGTGCCCCGTCCATGAGCGAGACCGACGTCACCTTCGAGGAAGTCGGCGCGGCCGGGCTGCTCACGCTTGCCCGACCGCGTCAGCTCAATGCGCTCAACGCCGGAATGGTGCGGCGGATCGCGGCGCGGCTCGACGCGTGGCTGGCCGATCCAGCGATCACGCGGATCGTGCTGCGCGCCGAGGGCGAGCGAGCCTTCTGCGCCGGCGGTGACATTCGCGAACTCCACGATCTGATCGGCGCCGGCGGTGTTGGGGAAGCGCTCGCCTTCTGGCGCGAAGAGTACGAGCTGAACCGCACTCTCAAGCGCTGTCCGAAACCGGTCGTGGCGCTGATCGACGGCATCGTCATGGGCGGCGGCGTCGGGCTCGCTTTCCACGGCAGCCACCGCGTGGCTGGCGAACGGTTCCTGTTCGCGATGCCGGAGGTCAGCATCGGCTTCTTTCCG
>CAZVMY010000740.1:0-1106 GCA_964628955.1 uncultured Methylocystis sp. | reverse complement strand
CGGCTGAACTGGCCGTTGCTGCCGCGGAATACCGGCTCGGCCACAAGCCATCTGGCGACGTCCTCGGCGCTGACGTTCAGCCCGCGGCGGCGCGCCTCTTCGTTCAGCAGCGCCTCCGTGATCATGCGCGAGAGCACCTGCCGGTCGATGCCGAACAAACGCGCCTGTTCCGCAGTGATGTTGCGCCGCGCCTGCTGGCTCAGCCGGATCAGTTCGTCCTGGTACTGGCGGCGAAAGGCTTCGGTGCCGATCTCGACCGAGCCGACCTTGGCGACGACCGTGGTGCCGTAGCCACGGAAGATGTCGCCGATTCCCCAGACGGCAAAGCTGACGATCAGCAGTCCGAAGAGGACGATCAGGACGATACGCCCGAGCCAGTTTCCGGCGGCGTTTCGGATTCCGGTCAACATGGTATGGGCCTCGTCGGCATGGCTCTCGCCTGCGTAGGGTCTCGGGTCCTCCCGGACGGCGTCCTCGTGGTCACCGGCCGGCCTTCGACGGGCGCGTGTCCGCGTTGGCGTCGCGAGGCATGCGTGTTAGTCGCTTTTGCACGCTGAAACAACGAGCAACTGCGATGACGGACCGACCTCGCCCCTTGCTCGCGGGCAACTGGAAGATGAACGGCCGCCCGGCCGACACGGACGTGCTCCAGGCCGTCGCGGCCAGCTATGACGAAGGGCTCCGCCAGCGGCTCGACGTCCTCGTCTGCCCGCCCGCGACCCTGATCTCGGCGTTTGCCGCGGCGGCGCAGGGTACCGGCATCGTGATCGGCGGCCAGGATTGTCATGCCGCGCCGTCGGGCGCGCATACCGGCGACGTCTCGGCCGAGATGCTGCGCGACGCGGGCGCCAGTCACGTCATCGTCGGCCATTCGGAGCGGCGCGCCGACCATCATGAGACCGACGCGCTCGTTCGCGGCAAGGCCGGCGCCGCCCGTCGCGCGGGTCTGGTCGCGATCGTCTGCATCGGCGAGACGGAGGCGGAACGGGCGGCCGGCCGCGCGCTGGAGGTGGTGACGGCGCAGGTGTCGGCCTCGCTCCCGGCCGGCGCCACGGCCGCGAACACCGTGCTCGCCTACGAGCCGGTCTGGGCGATCGGCTCCGGCC
>CAZVMY010000739.1:0-1109 GCA_964628955.1 uncultured Methylocystis sp. | reverse complement strand
AGAACATCGGCCAGTCCATCCAGGACGGCGTGAACTTGGCTCCGAGCGAGTAGCCGCACGCGTTCAGGCGATGGGCGCCGAGGCCGTGTTCGTCGAATACCCGGGCATGGGCGGCAAAGACGTCGCCGGCGGTGCGGCCCGGCTTCAGTTCCGCCTCGCAGGCCAGCAGTGCGTCCCGGGCCGCGGCGTGATAAGTGAGGTGCTGCGGGCGGGGTCGACCGACGATGTGCGTCCGCATGATCGCCGCGTGGTAGTGCCGGGCGACGCCGGCGAATTCGAGGGTGATCTGATCGTCGGCATCGAGCCGACGCCGGCCGCTCTTGTAGCGACACAGAAGGGCATCACGGCCGGAGCCGATGATGAATTCATTGGCGGGGTAGTCGCCACCGGACGCGAAGATCGCGAGATGCTGGGCGGCGAGGATCGCCGCCTCGTCGACGCCGGGCTTCAGGGCGGCGATGGCGGCCGCATCCGCCGCGTCGGAGAGCGCGGCAGCCTGCCGGACGTAGACGATCTCCTCGGGCGACTTGACGACGCGCAGGCGCGTGACAAGCATCGACCTGTCGACGAGGTCCGCGAACCCGTCGAACGCCGCCTCGAGCTTCCGGCCGTTGGCGTGGACGAGGCCGTAGCTCTCCATCTCGACACCGAGACGCTTGCCGGCGAGGCCGAGATCGGCGGTCAGCGCTTTCAGATCCAGCGCGGGATTGGCATCGCCGCGGTCGGCCCAGACGCGGATGTCCTCGATCAGCGAGGTGTGGCGGGCCTGCCGGAGGTCGGCCGAGCGGGTCAGTAGCGCCGTCCGGCCGTCGGCCGTCACCACGAGGCACTGGAAGAAACAAAATCCGAAGGTGTCGTAGCCGGTCAGCCAGTACATGCTCTCCTGCTGGAACAGCAGGAGAGCATCGAGGTTCTGCGCGGCGATCGCCTCGAGAACCGCCGAACGCCGACGGTCGAACTCGATCTCGGAAAAGTGCAGCGCCATGTCGACCTCGCCCGCGCGGCGCGGTCACGCCGCGCGGCGTCAGATCGAGGGAACGGCGCGCTGCCGTCAAGCAGTCTGCTGCTCTCAGCGATACTTGTAGGCCTGGAGGCTGCCGTAGCCGAGG
>CAZVMY010000738.1:0-1115 GCA_964628955.1 uncultured Methylocystis sp. | reverse complement strand
CGGATGGTCGATATGCGCCATCAGCGGCATGCCGGTCTCCTCCGCGACCTGGAGCGCGACGTCGAGCGGCGCCGTGCCCTGGTCGCCGGAGGAATGCCGCCCGACGCGGACCTTGATGCCGACGATCAAGTCGCGGTTGGCGTCGGCGACCTCAGCGCATTCGGCCGGTGCCATCAGCCGCACGTCCTCGCTCTCGCCGACCATCACGGTCCTCGAGAAACCATAGATGCCGGCGAACGAGACGTGCAGGTAGGCGAGAATCCGCGCCTCGCTCCGCTCGATGACGTGCTTGCGGAACCCGGCCCAGTTGCCGGGACCGGCGCTCCCGGTGTCGACGGAGGTCGTGACGCCCGACATCCTGCAGAAGTCGTCGGCATCGATGCCGAGCGACGTACCGCCCCAGTAGACGTGGGTATGCATGTCGATCAGGCCGGGGGTGACGATGACGCCGGAGACGTCTCGAATCTCGGCCGCCGTGCCGTCCTTCAGTGTGGCACCGAAGCCGGAAACCCTGCCGTCCCTGAACGCCACGTCGGCCGGGCCGTCGTGGTTCTGCGAGGGATCGATGACGTGGCCGCCGCGAAGGATCAGGTCGTGGGACATCCGTCCGGTCTCTTTCTCAATGCTCCGGCCGCCGCAGCAGCGGATTGCCGTCGTCGGGCTGGTCGTGAAGATGGCAGGCCGCGACCTGGTCGGTGGCCACGGCGCGCAGCGCCGGCTCCTCGACGCGGCAGCGCTCGAAGGCATAGGGGCAGCGCGTGTGGAAGTGGCAGCCCTTCGGCGGATTGAGCGGGCTCGGCACGTCGCCCGTGAGAATCATGCGGTTCCTTTCGACCGTCGGATCGGGCACCGGCACGGCGGAGAGCAGCGCCTGGGTATAGGGATGCATCGGCCGCGCGAACAGGGGGCGCTTCGGCGCCACCTCCACGATCTTGCCGAGATACATGACGGCCACCCGGTGCGTCATATGCTCGACGATCGCGAGATCGTGGCTGATGAACAGAAGCGCGAGGCCGAGCTCGTTTTGAAGGTCTTGCAGAAGATTGACGATCTGCGCCTTGGGCGGCGTGTCCCACGCGCCCTTGTCGCGTCGACCGCGACCGACCGTGCGGCCG
>CAZVMY010000737.1:0-1121 GCA_964628955.1 uncultured Methylocystis sp. | reverse complement strand
AGAACAAGAAGATGGCCGGCCATCTCGGCGTCGATCGCGTGACCACGCTCAACCTCAAGGTGGTGCGTACCGACGTCGACCGTGGGCTGATCCTGGTCGAAGGCGCCGTTCCCGGCTCCAAGGGCGGCTGGATCTATCTTCGCGACGCGATCAAGAAGCCGCTGCACAAGGATGCGCCGAAGCCCGGCAAGTTCCGGCTCGCCGCGAACGATGCGACCGCGGCCGAGGTTGTGCCGGCGACCGCAACCGAACAGACGGAGGGCTGACGATGGAACTCGCCGTCAGGACGATCGACGGGGCCGAGGCCGGCAAGATCAGCGTTTCCGACGCGATCTTCGGGCTCGAACCGCGCCAGGACATCCTCGCCCGCATGGTCCGCTGGCAGCTCGCCAAGCGTCGTGCCGGCACGCATGACGTGAAGAACCGGGCCGAGATCTGGCGCACGGGCAAGAAGCTCGTGAAGCAGAAGGGCTCGGGCGGCGCCCGCCACGGTTCGGCCCGCGTGCCGCAGTATCGCGGTGGCGGTCGCGCATTCGGCCCGACGCCGCGCGACCATTCGCACGACCTGCCGAAGCAGGTGCGCGCCATGGCGCTGAAACACGCGCTCTCCGCCAAGATCAAGGCGAGCGAGCTGGTCGTCATCGAGGCTGCTGAGGTGGCGGAGCCCAAGACCAAGGCGCTCGTCGAGCGCTTCGGCAAGCTGGGCTTCGGCAACGTGCTCGTCATCGCCGGGGGCGAGGTGCAGGAGAATTTCGCCCGCGCCGCGCGCAATATTCCCAACGTCGACGTGCTGCCGGTGCAGGGCATCAACGTCTACGACATCCTGCGCCGCGAGAAGCTCGTGCTGACGCGCGCCGCGATCGAAGCGCTGGAGGCGCGGTTCCAATGAGCATCGATCCCCGTCTCTATGACGTGATCGTCTCGCCGGTCATCACCGAGAAGGCGACGATCCAGTCCGAACAGAACAAGGTCGTGTTCCGCGTGGCGCCGACGGCGACGAAGCCGCAGATCAAGCAGGCCGTCGAGAAGCTGTTCGACGTCAAGGTGCTGTCGGTGAACACGCTGGTGCGCAAGGGCAAGACCAAGCGCTTCCGCGGCGTCGAAGGCCGGCAGTCCGACGT
>CAZVMY010000736.1:0-1135 GCA_964628955.1 uncultured Methylocystis sp. | reverse complement strand
GCGGGCGGCATCGAGGAACGCTGCGGGCGCGCCGGAGGGCTGTGGCCCCAGGGCGGCCACCGCCGCCACCGCGCCGCCCAGCGTCGCCTGCGCGGCGGCGAGCGTCTCGGGCGCGACGCCCGGCAGCGTGACGCCGCTCATGCGGGCGCGGTACATCGCCGTGCCCAGGCTGCCGAGCAGCGCGATGCCGAGCGCGCCGCCGAGTTCGGCACTCGTTTCCGACATGGCGGACGCGGCCCCGGTGCGTTCGGGCGGCGCCGCGCCGACGACCAGTCCGGTGGTCAGCGTGATAACCGGCGTGAAGCCCACCGAGAAGACGATCGAGGCGAGTACGATGCCGCTGAGCGTATCGGCGAGCGCCAGCCCGACGAAGCCGGCGGCCGAGAGCAGCATGCCGCCGATCATGACCGTCGCCGTGCTGAACCGCGAGGTCACGGCGGGCGTGACGAAGGACGCGACGGTGAAGGCCACCGCCGACGGCAGCGACCACAGGCCAGCCTCCAGCGGCGAGCGGCCGGCGACCAGCTGAAGGTACTGCGCGAAAAAGACGAAGCTGCCGAACATGAACATGATGCCGGCCAGATTGATGGCGAGCGATGCGCCGAAGCCGGGACGCCTGAACAGCAAGAGATCGATCATCGGGTCGCTCAGACGTGCCTGGCGGCGCACGAAGACCACGCCGAGCGCGAGGCCCGCGGCGATCGCCGCGAGGTCGGTGGCCGAGGCGCCGAACTCCGCCGCGCGCTTGATGCCGTAGATGACGCAGAGCACCGCGGCCAGCGACAGCAGCGCGCTCGTCAGGTCGAGCCGCCCCCTATCCGGCGCCCGGTACTCCGGCAGTAGCCTGGGACCGATCAGGAGCAGCAGGATCATCGGCGGCACCGCGATCAGGAAGACCGAGCCCCAGAACAGGTACTCGATCAGCAGCCCGCCGACGACCGGGCCGACCACGGCGCCGGCCGAGAAGCTCGCGATCCACATCGAGATCGCGAAGGAGCGCTCCTTCGGGTCCGTGAACATCACCGTGATGAGCGACAGCGTCGAGGGCGCGAGCGTAGCGCCCGCGATGCCGAGAACGGCCCGCATGACGATCAGCATCGTGGCGCTCGTGGAGAAGGCGGCGATCGCGGAGGCG
>CAZVMY010000735.1:0-1144 GCA_964628955.1 uncultured Methylocystis sp. | reverse complement strand
CCTGTGGACATCCCGATCGGCTCAGAAATCCCTGCAATTCCGCATCGCGCGCCAGGGCGGGCGTCGCCTGCCCGAGCGCCACCGCCATGACGAGCGCGGTGAGCGCCGTCAGGCAGGGGCGTGGCGCCTGCAAGCGCCGGACGCCCGGGCCCCGGCGCTGCCGATCCGTCGTCACTTCTGGATCTTCGTGACGGTGATCTGGCCGTTCACGCGCTCGGCCGTGAACTTGACCTTGCTGCCGACCTTGACGGTCTTCAGCATTGCCGGATCGGCGGCTTTGAACACCATCGTCATGCTCTCCATGTCGAGGTTCTTGATCGGGCCGTGGTCGAGCGTGATCTTGCCCTGTTCGGTGTCGATCTTCTTCACGGTGGCGCTGACGAGGGGCGTCTCCTGTGCGATGGCCGGGGCGGCGAGAAGCGCGCTGAGCGCAAAGGCAGCGAGGGACGTGCGCATGGTTCTGCTCCTTATGAGGAATTGGGATCGTGTCACCTGACGATGACCTTGCCGGTCATTCCGGATTCACGATGGCCGGGGATCAGGCAGGAGAAGTCGAATTCGCCTGCTTTGGTGAAATGCCAGACGATCTCGCCGGTCTTCTTCGGCGCGAGGCGCTTGGCGTTCGGGTCGTCATGCTCCATATCCGGGTTCTTCTTCATCTCCTCGGCATGCTTGAGGTTGTCTTCAAGCGTCGCCACGACGATCTCATGGTCGATCTCGCCATTGTTGCGCAGCGCGAACCTGATCTGCTCGCCGCGTCGGACCTCGATGCGGTCGGGGATGAACAGCATCTTGCCGTCACGCTCGCTCATCACGACCTGGACCAGTCGTGCCGGCTTCTTCGGGTCGCCGGGCTTGCCATAGGCGGTCTCGGCGGCATGGCTGTGGCCGGCGCCTCCCGGTCCGGCCGAGGCCAGGCCGGTCGAAGCGAGGAGAGCCAAGGCCGCGAATGTCATCATCGACGGTCTGATCGTCATGCGGTCGCTCCGGGTTGGGTTGTCGTGGTCAGTGATTGGAATGACCGCCGGACTTGGCGGCGGCCAGCGGCTTGCCGTCGGCGGCGAGCCTGGGCTTGCGCGGGTCCTTGACCTGCCAGGTCGCCTGCTCGGGCTTAGCCTTGGCGGGCTCGACGCGCGGCGCTTCG
>CAZVMY010000734.1:0-1146 GCA_964628955.1 uncultured Methylocystis sp. | reverse complement strand
AGGTCGTGTAGGTCACGGGCGGGCGCCGGTCGCGCCGCTCGATCATCGTGAAGAGCAGGTCGGCATAAGTGTCGCCCTGCGGCGCGTGCAGCACGTAGTGGAGCCCGTGCATCGCGGTCGCGACGCGCATGGCGCCGATATGCGGCGGTCCCTCGTAGGTCCAGAGCGTCAGCTGCATGGCCCTAGACCTTCAGCCGGGTGCGCCGGTCGAGCGGCCGCGCGAACAGGCCGGCGAGATCACCGACCTGCTCGTAGCCCTGGATCGGCGTGAACAGCAGTTCGATCGACCACTTGGTCGTCAGACCCTCGGCTTCGAGCGGATTGGCAAGGCCGAGGCCGCAGACCACGAGATCGGGTCTGGACCCGCGACAGCGGTCGAGCTGCCGGTCCACGTCCTGTCCCTCGCTGAGGAGGACGTCGCCGGGCAGCATGTCGAGCTCGGACGCCAGATGGTTGCGATGCAGATACGGCGTCCCGACCTCGACCAGCGTCATCGCCAGCTCGCGGGCCAGAAAGCGCGCGAGTGGGATCTCGAGCTGCGAGTCGGGGAAGAAGAACACGCTCTTGCCGGCGAGCGCCGGCCAGTGCGCGGCCAATGCCCTGCGTGCCCGCTCCCGCGCCGGCGCGACGGCACGGTCGAGATCGGGGCGGTCGATGCCGAGCGCCGTGGCGCCGGCGGCGAGCCAGGCCGTCGTTCCCTCGATGCCGAGCGGAAAGGGGGCGGCGAGGCGCGTTGCGCCGCGGGCTTCCAGCGCCCGCGCGGTCTCGGCCAGGAACGGCTGGGCAAGCAGCAGCATCGTGTTCGGCCCGACCGGCGGCAACTCCGTGGAGCGCCGCGGCGGCAGGAAATCCACCCGCTCCAGCCCCATGTCGGCGAAGATGCGGCGGAACTGGTCCTCCACCACGTCGGCCAGCGCACCGACGACCAGCAGCGAGCGGGGCGCATCCGCCGCCGTCGCCGGCAGGCCCGGCACGAGCGAGGCGAGGCAGGTGTCCTCGCCCTGGGTGAAGGTGGTCTCGATGCCGCTGCCCGAATAGCTGAGCACGCGTACGCTCGGGGCGAACTTGCCCGACAGCCGGGCGGCAGCCCGCGACAGGTCGAGCTTGATCACCTCGGAGGGGCAGGAGCCCACGAGAAACAGCAGC
>CAZVMY010000733.1:0-1153 GCA_964628955.1 uncultured Methylocystis sp. | reverse complement strand
CCCCCCCCCCCCCCCCCCCCCCCCCCCCCCCCCCCCCCCCCCCCCCCCCCCCTCGGCAAAAGGCGATGAAGTAGTCGGAACGGTCGTCAGATGGCTGGAGGCCGCTTTCCCTGATCGCCATTGCTCCAAGTGCGGGCATGACAGATTTTTCGTTCTTGATCCACCGCCGCAGCCGCTCGCGGCGGGCGAACTGACGTTTGCTGCTTGGCCCGTATCCAAACTCGCGTGCGCGCGATGCGGCTTTGTGGAAGAGTATCTGACCGGTATCTTGAAAAGGACGCTCGAGACGACAAACTTCGAGCCGCTGCACCGCGAAACACCAGATGAATGATAAAATCCTGCGGTTTCCGGCGTCCGGCGGCTCTGGACCTGAGGATCCGATGATAGAACAACGGGTGGGCAAGCTCGAACAAGACGTCGCGCGGGTCCTTGTCATTCTCGAACGTCTTGAACCCGCAATTCGAGAAATGATAACTGACAACCGTCAGATGAGGAAGGATGTTAGCGACTTAACGGTAAAACTTGCTGGATTGGAAGCGCAGGTAAGGGCCCTGCCGAACTTTCTTCAGCTCATGGTTACACTGATCACGACATGGTCGGCCGGGGCAGCGATCGTCTTCACCATCGTCAAGTTCGGTGCGAGATGACCTTCCGTACCCTTTCCGACCTCGCGCCCGCCCGGCAGCGCGTTCTCGTCCGCGTCGACCTGAACGTGCCGATGGAGGACGGCCGGGTCACCGATGCCACGCGGATCGAGCGCATCCTGCCGACGATCGCCGAACTCGCCGAGGCGGATGCCCGCGTGATCCTGCTTGCGCATTTCGGCCGGCCGAAAGGGCATGACCCGAAGCAGTCGCTGGCGCCGCTCGCGCCGGTCCTGGCAGAGCATCTGCGGCGGTCCGTCACCTTCGCCGAGGACTGCATCGGTCCCGCGGCTGCCGCCGCCGTCGCCGCACTGCCGCCGGGCGGCGTGCTGCTCCTCGAGAACACCCGCTTCCACGCTGGCGAGGAGACGAACGATCCCGCTTTCATCGCGGCGCTGGCCGCCAACGGCGACGTCTACGTGAACGACGCCTTTTCCGCCGCCCACCGCGCCCATGCCTCGACGGAAGGTCTGGCGCGGCGGCTCCCCGCCTATGCCGGACGTACCATG
>CAZVMY010000732.1:0-1166 GCA_964628955.1 uncultured Methylocystis sp. | reverse complement strand
ACCAACCGGCAGGGCGCCGTGAAGGTCGTCGCGCCCAAGGTCGATGCGATGATCGTGGTGGGCTCCTCCAACTCGTCCAATTCGCAGCGCCTGCGCGAGGTGGCGGAGCGGGCCGGATGCCCGACGGCGCAGCTCGTGCTGCGGGCCAGCGAGATCGACTGGTCGGTGTTCGGTTCGATCCGTTCGGTCGGTGTCACGGCCGGGGCCTCGGCGCCGGAGGTGCTCGTCGAGGAAATCATCGACGCCTTCGCGGCGCGGTACACGATCGACGTCGAGATCGTGACGACCGCCGAGGAGAACGTCTTCTTTCCGCTGCCGCGGCAGTTGCGCGACGCCGCTGCCTGACCGCGGCGGATGGCGGTCTATACCGACGTTCCCGACGACGCGCTGATCGATTTCGTCGCCGGCTACGACATCGGCGACGTGATCTCGTTCCGCGGCATCGCGGAGGGAGTCTCGAACTCCAACTTCCTGCTCGAGACCGATGCCGGCCGCTTCATCCTCACGCTTTACGAGGAACGGGTCGAGGAGCGGGACGTGCCGTTCTTCCTCGCGCTGATGCGTCACGTGAGCGAGCGGGGCGTCACGGCCCCCCAGCCGGTCGCGGCGCGTGACGGCATCGTGCTCGGTCGGCTGTGCGGCAAGCCTGCGGTGCTGGTGACCTATCTCGACGGGGTCTCGCTCCGCCGGCCGAACGCCGAGCAATGCAGCCAGATGGGCATTCTGCTCGCGGCCATGCATGCGGCGACCGCCGATTTCGGCCTGCATCGGCCCAATGCGTTGGGAATGACGGCCTGGGCCGCCCTTTTCGAGCCTGCCCGCGAGAAAGCGGACACCGTCGCGCCCGGGCTCGCCGGGTTCGCGGCTGCGGAGATCGAATTCCAGGCGCGGCATTGGCCGGCGGGCCTGCCGGCGGGCGTCATCCATGCCGATCTGTTCCCCGACAACGTGTTCTTCCTCAAGGGACGGCTCTCGGGCGTGATCGACTTCTATTTCGCCTGCGACGATCTCCTCGCCTATGACCTTGCGATCTGCCTCAACGCTTGGTGTTTCGAGCCGGACCTCGCCTTCAACCAGACGAAGGGACGGGCGATGATCGCCGGCTACGAGAAGGGCCGACGGCTGAGGAACGAGGAGGTCGAGGCGCTGCCGCTGCTCATGCGCGG
>CAZVMY010000731.1:0-1169 GCA_964628955.1 uncultured Methylocystis sp. | reverse complement strand
CCATGAGCACCGCTTCCTACACCCAACTCCGCCAGAACCTCGCGGCGATCCTCGATCGCGTGGCGCAGGATCATGAGCCGGTGATCATCACGCGCGAGCGCGGCAAGCCTGCGGCCGTGCTGATGTCGATCGAGGATTTCGCCTCCTACGAGGAGACGCGCTACCTGTTGCAGAGCCCGGGCAACGCCCGCCGGCTGCTCGATGCGGTCGCCGATCTCGATGCCGGCAAGGGAAGCGAACGCCCGCTCGCCGAATGAGGATCGTCTTCGCTGGACAGGCGTGGGCGGACTATCTCCATTGGCAGGCTGACGACGCGAAGCTGCTCGAACGCCTGAACGGCCTGATCCGCGAGTGCACCCGGACGCCCTTCGCCGGCACCGGCAAGCCGGAGCCCTTGCGCAGGTCCCTCGCCGGCTGGTGGTCGCGCCGCCTGACGCGCGAGCATCGGCTGGTCTACAGGGTCGAGGACGGCGCCTTGCTCATCGCGCTGTGCCGGTATCACTACTGACCGCCGGCCATGGCGATCCGCGGCGCTGGATCGATCCGACGAGACGGCGGAGTGTATCTCGTTTTACCCGGAAGACGGCTGTTCGTTCGCGCTGCTCAACTCGGCGATCCGGCCGAGCAATCCGGCCAGCGCCTCGGCCTCGTCGTCCTGGAGCCTCCTCCCGACCGCCGTCTCGATCGCGGCGGCGTAGGCGGGCCACATGCGTCGGCGCAGGTCTCGCCCTGCGTCGGTTGCCGCCAGCAGACGACCGCGGCCGTCGTCCGCGCACGACTGCCGCTCGACGGTGCCGGCGGCCACCATCCGGTCGACGAGCCGCGACAGGTTGGATTGGGCGAGCAGCAGTCGCGCCTGCAGATCGCGTGGCCGCAGCGGGCCGGCGCGATCCAGTTCCAGAAGCACATCATACCACTCCAGCGGTGGGTGGCCCGCTGCTTCGAGCGCGCCTTCGACGGTGGCGAGCGCGACCCGGTGGGCGCGAACGAGGCGCGCCCACGCAAGCACGGCCGATTTGGACGGTCTGGACATGTCCCTCCATACGAATTCGATGCGTCTGCATCAAGCTTGACAATCTATGCAAATGCATTAACATCGATGCAATTGCATAAATGGAAGCAGCTATGCCCGATCAGTCCCGTCTTTCCGATCTCGCCACGGCGCTCCT
>CAZVMY010000730.1:0-1195 GCA_964628955.1 uncultured Methylocystis sp. | reverse complement strand
GCATCAGGTTGCGCGAGGACCAGGCGATGAGCTTGGCGATCATGGCTGCTTCTCTCCGCTGTCGAGGCCCTGGAGCGCAGCCTTGAGGTTGCTCTCGGCATCGATCAGGAAGTTGGCAGAAACCACGACCTTATCCTCGGCGGCGACGCCTTCCATGATCTCGACGCGGCCGGCGCCGCGCCGCCCAATCTTGACCGCGCGCGATTCGAAGCGGCCTTCGCCCTTATCAATCAGGACGATCTGGCGGGCGCCGCTGTCAATCACCGCGCTATCGACGACGGTCAGGACCGGCTTTTCGGAGCCGGTCGCGATCTGAGCCTCGACATACATGTCGGGCATCAACGCGCCATCGGGATTGTCGAGTTCGACCCGGACGCGGCCCGTGCGGGTCTCTCTGTTGATCTGCGGGTAGACCAGCGCGATCTTGCCGACGAAGGTTTTGCCGCGCATGCCGCGTGGTGAGACCGTGACGTCCTGGCCGACCGCAACCATGCCGAGATCGCGCTCGGCAAGGTCGATCTGCGCCCAGATGACCGAGGTATCGGCGATGCGAAAGAGTACGTCGCCAGGCGCCGCGCGCATGCCGTTCACAGCCGTACGCTCGAGGACGACACCGTCCTGAGGGGCCGGCCATGTGATTGCTACCGGCACTTCGCGCGTCCGCTCGATGGCGCCGACGGCAGCATCGGGGACAGCGAGATTATCGAGACGTCGCCGCGCACCCTTCAGAGCTTGCGCCGGGATAGCTCCATCGGAGCGGGCGTTGAGAACCGACAGATACTCGGCCGCGGCGCTCGACAGCGCAGGTCCGTAAATCTTCATCAACGGCTGCCCTTTGCGCACGACGCCACCGGTGGTGACGTTTTCGACCGCCTCGACGAAGCCCTCGAAGCGCAACGCAACGACGGAAATGCGCCGCTCGTCGAGCTGGATCGTGCCCGGCGCGCGCAACGGCATGCTGAGGGGGGAAAACTCGACCGGCTCGGAGCGCACGCCGGCCTTCTGCAGCTTGCCCGCGCTGACCTTCACGGTGTTCCCGTCTTCGTCCTCGCCGTCGAAGACGGGAAGGTAGTCCATTCCCATCGAGTCCTTCTTCGGAGACGATGAGGTGTCGGGCAGGCCCATCGGATTGCGGTAGAACTTGATGCGCTTTGGAGCCGACGCGGCGGCCTGATCGCGGGCCGCGGGCGGCCTC
>CAZVMY010000729.1:0-1200 GCA_964628955.1 uncultured Methylocystis sp. | reverse complement strand
CCATATTTCGCATAGATGTGCTGGATAACCTCCTCGCGCCGCTCGTGCTCGAAATCGACGTCGATGTCGGGGGGCTCGCGCCGCTCCGTCGAGATGAAACGGGCGAACAGCAGGTCGTTCTCCATCGGATCGACACAGGTGATGCCGAGCACGAAACAGACGGCCGAGTTCGCGGCGGACCCGCGGCCCTGGCAGAGGATGCCCCTGTCCCGCGCCAGATTGACGAGGTCGAAGATGGTCAGGAAATAGCGCTCGTAGTTCAGGGCCTTGATCAGTTCCAGCTCCTCCCGCAGCGTCCGCTCGACCTTCTCGGGAATGCCGTCGGGATAGAGCCAGGAGGCGCGGTTCCAGGTCGTTGCCTCCAGCCAGCCGTAAGGGGTCCAGCCCGGCGGCACGGGCTCGTCGGGATATTCGTATTTCAGTTCCTCCAGAGAGAAGCCGATCCGGTCGAGAAGATGCTGCGTTTCCTGAAGCGCCTCGGGCGCGTCGCGGAAGAGGCGTGCCATTTCGTCCGGCCACAGGAGATGCCGCTCGGCGTTGGCCTCGAGCCTGCGGCCCGCGGCCTCGATGGTCGTCCCCTCGCGGATGCAGGTGAGCACGTCCTGCAGGTCGCGCTGGCCGGCGTCGGCATAGAGGACGTCGTTGACGGCGAGGACGGGTACCCGCGCGACCTGGCCGATCCGGTTCAGCCGCGCGAGCCGTCGCCGGTCATCGCCGTGCCGGTTCATGGCGGCGGCGAGCCATGTGGAACCGGGAGCTTCCGCGAGCAAGCGAGCAAGCAGGGCCGGCAGACGCTCCAGCGATCGATCGGGGACCACGACGAGCAGAAGCCCCCTGGCATCGACGAGGAGGTCGTCGAGGACGAGGTCGCATTCGCCCTTCCCGGCCCGCCTCTTGCCGAGAGTGAGGAGCGTGCAGAGCCGTCCCCAGCCGGTCCGGTTCGCCGGATAGGCGAGGATGTCGGGCGTTCCGTCGGTGAAGACGAGACGGGCGCCGACTCCGAGCCTGAAGACCTGGGCGCGTCGACGCAGTTCCTCCGCGGTCACGACGACATCGACCGCGTTCGGGCGCTCCACCCAGACGTGTTCGCCCGGCGAGGAGCCTTCCTTGACCTTGTCCGGCGGAGCGAGCCCCTCCTTCCTCAATTCGTTCAGGGCGGCATAGGCGCGCACGACGCCGGCGACGGAGTTGAGGTCGGCA
>CAZVMY010000728.1:0-1208 GCA_964628955.1 uncultured Methylocystis sp. | reverse complement strand
CGGCCTTGCCGGACCGGAACCGTCCCGGCTGGCACGGCTCGCCGCAGCCGAATGACCCCGACACGATCCCACGAGGCATCGACATGAACATCGGCCAGGCAGCGACGGCATCGGGTGTGACCGCAAAAATGATCCGGTACTACGAGAGCATCGGCCTGATCGAGCCACCCCTGCGCACGGGAGCAGGCTACCGGGTCTACACACCCGAGGAAATCCATGAGCTGCGCTTCATCAAGCGGGCCCGCACGCTCGGGTTCTCGATCGAGGAGGCGCGCGAACTTCTTGCGCTCTGGCGCGACAAGAGCCGCGCCAGCGCCGACGTGAAGCGCTTCGCCATGAGACACGTCCGCGATCTCGAGACGAAGATTGAAGAACTGCAGGCCATGTCGCGGACGCTCAGGCATCTCGCCCAGACGTGCCACGGGGACGACCGGCCGGAGTGCCCGATCCTCGCCGACCTGGCCGCCCTCGATGCCGGATTGCCGCATCCCGGCAAGCGAAGCCAGAAAGCCGGATTGCACGCTGACTGCACGTGCGACGAGGCGGAATCATCGTCGTCCGACCGGCCCTGATGCCCCTATCCGTCGAACCGGCACGTGAGTCGCACCGCCTGGACATCGCCGCCCTGCGCGCGGACACGCCGGGCACGGTGCATCGCATCCATCTCAACAATGCCGGCGCAGCCCTCATGCCCACGCCGGTCATCGCGGCGATGAAGGATCACCTCGACCTCGAGGCCACCCACGGCGGCTACGAGGCGGCCGACATGCGAGCCGCGGCCGTCACGGCAGTCTACGCGTCGGTCGCCCGCCTGATCAACGCCAGCAGTGACGAGATCGCCCTGACCGAGAACGCCACCGTGGCGTGGCAGATGGCGTTCTACGCCCAGACCTTCAAACCCGGCGATCGGATCCTCACGGCACGCGCCGAATACGCGGCGAACTACGTCGCCTTCCTCCAGATGGCTCGCCGAACCGGAGCCACGATCGTGGTCATCCCCGACGACGAAGCGGGCGCTCTGGACACACAGGCTCTCGCATCGATGATGGACGACCGCGTCAAGCTCATCGCCGTCACTTGGATCCCGACGAACGGCGGGCTGATCAATCCCGCCGCGGCCATTGGCCGGATCGCGCGCCGGCACGGTGTGACGTACCTGCTCGACGCCTGCCAAGCGGTCGGCCAACTTCCCATCGACGTCGAGGAGA
>CAZVMY010000727.1:0-1218 GCA_964628955.1 uncultured Methylocystis sp. | reverse complement strand
CGACGAGTCAGGCTTCGTCGGCGAACGCGTCTGACTTCTTCAACAGCCTGCTAGGGAGGAGCCCGGTGCGAAGATCAGTTGTAGGTCTTCGTCCGTTTCCTCGTCCCGGAGAATCCGCTCGGTGATCTGAAGCAGACGGCCAAGTTCGATCAGGGCCGGCACGCCGGCCCTGATCGGTGCCTGGAAGACCTCTTCGCCGACCCAGCGAAACCGCAACGCGCCAAGCCGCGTCTCATCTGCGACCCCGAGCAGGTAGTCACTTTCCGCGAGCGTGCGAACTGCGCGGCCCTCGCGGTCGGCGAAGCGACGCTCGGCGCGCTGCATAAGGCGGCGGCCCCAAGTATCTGGTGCGGAGTCGCCGATTGAGCCGAAGGTCGCAAGGCCAGCAGGAGGAGCGAACGCGCCACGCGTCAATGCAAGTGCAGGTTCCAGCGAAAAGCGATCCGGATCCTCCAGCCATGTACGGTCGTACTCGAAGAGAACGGTCTCCGTGCCACGGACACGATTACTCCTAGCCAATCCGATCGGGCGTGTGCGACCGTGGAGATCGATGTGGACCTCGAAGTCAGCCATCGCGGGAGGATCCAGCCGGCCGTTTGAGATGAACGTGCTTGGGAAGATCGGCGCTAGCTAACGCCTGGCCGACGATGTCATTGCCGATGTCGGCGACTTGGCTTAGCCCCTCAAGTAAACCGAGGGCCTGGAGGACGCTGGCATAGATACCAATGCTGACATTGGCGTCGCCAGATTCGACCTTTTGCAGGGTTGAGCGGGAGGTGAAGGCGCGCTCCGCTACGACTGCCATCGGCAGTTTGCGGCGTCGTCGGGCATCGTGGATATCCGCTCCGAGCTTCCGCAAGCTTCGGCGACCTGCTGCTGGAGGAGTATGAGGAGTAGGCATTGCCACCTTCGCGCTACACAGATCGCGAATATGTAGCACGAAGCCTACATTTATCCTAGCGCGGATTGCAGTCGCATCCGAAGCTGATCGTCGGCGGGAAGACCCAATTTCATAGGCTGCTCGATCCGAAGTGAGTATCCTGATATGAAGCGTTGACGGTACTTTCGTGCAGCCCTCTGAGTGGCTCTATGCAGTCAGAAAACTGGGCCGGAGGGTCGATTGACCTCGATAGATGCCGGAACCGCAAAAATATTTTTTCTGGCATTTTTCCCAATAAAATCAAAAGCGTAGCATTTTGAAGGCCTCACAATCGGAGA
>CAZVMY010000726.1:0-1218 GCA_964628955.1 uncultured Methylocystis sp. | reverse complement strand
CATCGACGAGCGTGTCCCAGAACCACCGCTCCCCGTGGCTCCAGTGCAGCAGAAGGTGCTTCACGAGAAAGGAGCCGACGACCATGCGCACGCGATTGTGCATCCAGCCGGTCTGCCAGAGCTGACGCATCCCGGCATCGACCATCGGATACCCGGTCCTGCCGCGCTGCCATGCCTCCAGCCCCGTTCCTCCCTCCGCCCATGGAAAGCGGTCGAACCGTGGATCGAAGTTGCGCTCCGCCAGCGCCGGGAACTGGAACAGCAGGTGATAGGAGAACTCGCGCCAGCCGATCTCGCTCAGGAACTTGTCGAGATCGCTTCCGCCGATCCCGGCACGTCCGGCGTGGCGCGCCGTCTCGACCGCATGCCAGACCTGCCGCGGCCCGATCTCACCGAAGCGCAGATGCGGGGACAGCCGCGACGTCGACGGCCGGTCCGGCCGGTTGCGCGCGTCGCCGTAGTTCAGGCCGCCGCCGTCGAGGAACGCGGCGAGGCGATCGGAGGCGCCGCTTTCGCCGGGCCGCCACTCCGCCCGCAATCCATCGGCCCAGTCGGGCTTCGTCGGTCGCAGGTCCAGCGCGTCGAGCGGCATGGTCATCACGCCAGATGCCGGCCAGGCAGCCGGACGAAGCGTCCGCGGCGCGGGCTCCGGGCTCGGCGGGGGTCCGAGCGCCCGCGCGGCCTTCCAGTACGGCGTGAACACCTTCATGGGGCCGCCGCTCTTCGACGTCACCTCCCAGGGCTCCCGCAGCAAGGTGCCACTGAAACTCTCGACGCGGATGCCCGACGCCTTGAGACCGGTCTTGAGCGTCGTATCGACCGCCTGTTCCGCCGCGCCGTAGCGCCGGTTCCAGTAGACGGCACCTGCCGCCAAGTCGGCCGCCAGCCGCGGCACCAGGTCTCTCGGATCACCGCGAAGAATCCGGAGCGGGCTGCCGAGGCGCTCGAGCGAGGTCGCGAGGTCGGCCACCGCATGATGCAGCCACCAGCGCGATGCGCCGCCTGGCGGCCGCACGCCATCCGCTCCGTCGGCGAACACGTAGACGCAGCAGACGGGACGGCCGGACCGCGCCGCCGCGAGCAGGGCCGGGTTGTCGGCCACCCTCAGATCGTCACGGAACCAGACGATCGCCGGACCGTCGTCGGCCGCAGAAGCGTTGTGCGTCGGGCTCATCGCGCGGCGATCAGGACGGACGGCATCGTGCGGGCATGAGCGCG
>CAZVMY010000725.1:0-1222 GCA_964628955.1 uncultured Methylocystis sp. | reverse complement strand
CACACGACGGTCCTGCATGCGGTCCGCAAGATCGAGGGGCTGACGGAACGCGACACGATCCTCGCCGGCGAGCTCGACCTCCTGAAGCGCATGCTCCAGGAGTAGGGGCTCGGGCGTCGGAGAGAGCGGCGCGGCGGGCTGCGCCGGTCCATACCCCGAAAAGATCGAAGACGGCTGACCGGCGCGGCCCTTGCGCGTCCCAGGCCTTCGCGGCAGTGTCCCCCGCCGTTTCGACGGCGCCGACCGCTCCAGGCGGACGGCGTCGCGACAGCATCAGCGTCGAGGATCAGTTTTCATGAAAGTCACGGTCGAACAATCGGCGCTGCTGCGGTCCCTCGGTCACGTCCATCGCGTGGTCGAGCGGCGCAACACGATCCCGATCCTCGCCAACGTGCTGCTGCGGGCGTCCGGCCGGGCGCTGCATCTGAAGGCCACCGACCTCGACATCGAGGTGGTGGAGACGCTCGCGGCCGATGTCGGGCGCGATGGCGCGGCGACCGTGCCCGCGCACGTGATCTACGACATCGTGCGCAAGCTGCCGGACGGCGCGCAGGTCTCGCTCGAACACGGCATCGACAATTCCCAGCTCATCCTCAGGTCGGGCCGGTCGCGCTTCACGCTGCAATCACTGCCCGACAGCGATTTCCCCGACCTCGCGACGGGCGAGCTCACGCATCAGTTCGCGATTCCCGGCAAGGATTTGCAGCGGCTGGTCGAGAAGACGCAGTTCGCGATCTCCACCGAGGAGACGCGGTATTATCTGAACGGCATCTACATGCACACGATCGACGGCGACGCCGGCGTGCTGCTGCGCGCCGTTGCGACCGATGGGCATCGGCTCGCGCGGTCGGAACTTCCGGCCCCGGCCGGCGCCGTCGGCATCCCTGGCGTGATCATCCCCCGCAAAACGGTCGCGGAGGTGCTCAAGCTGGTGGCAGAGCATGACGGCGATGTCTCGGTCGAGCTCTCGACCAGCAAGATCCGCTTCGCGGTCGGCGGGGTCGTCCTCACGTCCAAGCTGATCGACGGCACCTTCCCGGACTACAGCCGCGTCATCCCGAGCGGCAACGACAAGCGGCTCACGGTGGAGCGCGAGGATTTCGCGCGCACCGTGGACCGGGTCTCCACCATCTCTTCCGAGCGCGGCAGGGCGGTGAAACTGTCGCTCGCGGACGGCAAGCTCACGCTCTCGGTCAACAATCCCGATGCGGGCAACGCCGTC
>CAZVMY010000724.1:0-1232 GCA_964628955.1 uncultured Methylocystis sp. | reverse complement strand
GCGCCCGATCTATGCCGGGAACGCGATCCAGACCGTCCAGTCGAAGGATGCCAAGAAGGTCATCACCGTCCGGACCGCGTCCTTCCCGCCGGCTGCAGCCGGCGGTGGTGCTCCCATCGAGGCCGTGGAAGCGGCGTCGGACCCCGCGCTCTCGTCCTTCGTCGGTCAGGAGATCGTGAAATCCGACCGGCCGGAACTCACCGCTGCAAAGATCGTCGTGTCCGGCGGCCGGGCGCTTGGTTCGGCGGAAAACTTCAAGAAGGTGATCGAGCCGTTCGCCGACAAGCTGAATGCCGCCGTCGGCGCGTCGCGTGCTGCGGTCGATGCCGGCTACGCGCCGAACGACTGGCAGGTCGGCCAGACGGGGAAGGTGGTCGCGCCCGATCTCTACGTCGCCGTGGGGATCTCGGGCGCCATTCAGCATCTCGCCGGCATGAAGGACTCGAAGATCATCGTCGCCATCAACAAGGACGAAGAGGCCCCGATCTTCCAGGTCGCCGATTTCGGCCTCGTTGGCGACCTGTTCACACTGCTGCCTCAACTCGAGTCCGAACTTTCCAAAGCGAAGTGACACCAAGGCCGGCGACCCGGTATGACATGCGCGCGTGACGTTCGGCGGCCATCGTACGGTGCCGCGTCGGGGCTTTCGAAACGGGCAGGGACATGATTCCGGATATTCGCAAGATAGGCGTGATCGGCGCCGGGCAGATGGGCAACGGCATTGCCCATGTGTGTTCCCTCGCCGGACTCGACGTCGTCCTGCATGACGCGGCCGAGGAGCGGATACAATCCGGCCTCGCCACGATCAACGGCAACATGGCGCGGCAGGTCCAGAAGGGCGCCATCGACGAGGCCGCCCGCAAGGCAGGCCTCGCGCGCATCAAGCCGTCGCCGGCCGTCGAGGGGCTGGCCGACTGCGATCTCGTCATCGAGGCCGCCACCGAGAACGAGGACGTCAAGCACCGAATTTTCCAGGGCGTCTGCCGCATCCTGAAGAGCGAGGCGATCCTGGCGTCGAACACCTCGTCGATCTCGATCACGAGGCTCGCTGCCGCGACGGATCGGCCGGAGCGGTTCATCGGCATCCATTTCATGAACCCGGTGCCGCTGATGCAGCTCGTCGAGCTGATCCGCGGCATCGCCACCGACGAGCCGACCTTCCAGGCCGCCAAGGCGTTCATCAACCGTCTGGGCAAGACGACGACCGTGGCGGAGGACTTCCCCGCCTTCAT
>CAZVMY010000723.1:0-1235 GCA_964628955.1 uncultured Methylocystis sp. | reverse complement strand
CGGCGGGCTTCAGATTTTTACTGACGTATCGCGTCGACTTTTGGACTGTGCCATCCGTTCGGCATTGATGCGATCCCGCTCAAGCGCCTCATTTAGAGCCCTCCTTACAGCCTCGGTCTTAGTGACCCCCAGAATCCCCGCCAAATGCGTAGCGAGTGCGTTAACCTTTTCATTCCGGATCCAGAGCGCCATGGTAAATCATCCTAGCCGGTCGCCCCATGACATCAAGGAACCACCGCCGCCCGTTCCACCGGCCTCGGCGCCGACCAGTCCTTGAACGCCCGGTTCGCGACATGCACGGCCGGGAAGGCCGGCCGATCGATATATCGGCCGTCGCCGGCCTTGGAGCGCATGTCACCCTCGATCCAGGCGATGCGGCCGCCCGAGAGCGTCGCGCGCGGCGCGCCGGTGCAGCGATAGCCCTCGAAGACGTTGTATTCGATGCGGCTGACCTGTTTCGCAGCCGTGATCGTCTTCGTGGCCTTCGGGTCCCAGATCACCAGATCGGCGTCGGCGCCGGGCATCACCGCGCCCTTGCGCGGATAGACGTTGAGGATGCGCGCGATGTTGGCGGAGGTCACCGCCACGAACTCCTCCTTCGTCAGCCGGCCGGTGTTGACGCCCGCGGTCCAGAGCACCGGCATCCGGTCCTCGAGCCCGCCGGTGCCGTTGGGGATCATCCGGAAGTCGTTCGCCCCCATGCGCTTCTGCTGGTCGGTGAACGAACAATGGTCGGTGGCCACGACCTGAAGCGCGCCCGATTGCAGCCCGGCCCAGAGCGCCGCCTGATTGGCCTTGTCGCGGAACGGCGGCGACATCACGCGCCGCGCCGCGTGCTGCCAGTCGGGGTTCATGTATTCGCTCTCGTCGAGCACGAGATGCTGGATGAGCGGCTCGCCATAGACGCGCTTTCCGGCGGCACGCGCCCGCGCGATCGCCTCCTGGCTGTCGCGGCAGGAGGTATGCACGACATAGAGAGGTGCGCCGGCCATGTCGGCCAGCATGATGGCGCGGTTGGTCGCCTCGCCCTCGACGGCCGGCGGCCGCGAGAAGGCATGGCCCTCAGGCCCCGTGACGCCGCGCGCGATCAGGTCCTCCTGCAGGCGGAAGACGACGTCGCCGTTCTCGGCATGGACCATGGGCATCGCGCCCAGCGCCGCGCAGCGCGAGAACGAGTGGAACATCTCGTCGTCGTTCACCATCAGGGCGCCCTTGTAGGCCATGAAGTGCTTGAA
>CAZVMY010000722.1:0-1238 GCA_964628955.1 uncultured Methylocystis sp. | reverse complement strand
GCCATTCCGGGTCGGCCATGATCGCCTGCCGGCCGACCTCGTGGAACGCGATGTTCTGGGCGGAATGCTTGGCCGACGTGGCTATGGGCATCGCCGCGAAGACCCGGTCGGGGTAGCTCGCAGCCCAGTCGAGCACCTGCATCCCACCCATCGACCCGCCCAGCACACAGAACAGGGTTTCGATGCCGAGGTGGTCGATCAGCATGGCCTGCGCCCGCACCATGTCGCGAATCGTGACGAGCGGGAGGTCGAGGGCATAGGGCTTCCCGCTCGCGGGATTGATCGAGGCCGGACCGGTCGTGCCCATGCAGCCGCCGACGACGTTGGCGCAGATGACGAAGAAGCGTCCCGTGTCGATCGGCCGCCCGGGACCGATCATCGTTTCCCACCAGCCCGGCTTGCCGGTGACGGGATGCACGTTCGCGACATGCTGGTCGCCGGTCAGCGCATGACAGACGAGAACGGCGTTGGTCCTCGCCGAATTGAGCGCGCCGTAGGTCTGGTAGGCGACGCTGAACGGAGCGACCGACTGGCCGGAATCGAGCAGCAGCGGCCGATCCGCCGGGAACGTCACCGATAGGCTGTCGGGCGCACTGGCCTGATCATTCCCGCCCGACGCTCCGGCGGGCGTCCTGCCCGGCCTGGTGCCGCTTTCCCGGCGTGATCCGTCGTCCCGTACCGTCATATCCATTCTGGCCTCGCGGACTTCCTGCATTCCGCCCGGTCCGTTCGATTTAGCGAACGAATGTCCGAAACGCTAGAGGTGCCGGCCGTCCGGCTCGCGGTAGTCGTTGTCAGGCGCGATGACGGCGCATATCGAAGGAGCCATGCCCCTCCCCGAAGCGCCGACCCTTGCCGACATCCGCGCCGAGATCGACAGGCTGGACACGGCGATGCACGCTCTGCTGATGCAGCGCGGCGAGGTGATCGACCGGCTGATCGCCGTCAAGCGGACCGGAGCGAGCGGATCGGCCTTCCGGCCGGCGAGGGAAGCCGAGGTGCTCCGCCGGATCGTCGAACGGCACCGCGGCCTGCTTCCGCTCGACACCGTCGAGAGCATCTGGCGGGTGATCATTTCGACGTTCACCTTCGTCCAGGCGCCGCATTCGGTGCATGCCGAGACGTCCGGCGCCGAAGCGGCGGTCCGCGACAGCGCGCGGTTCCACTTCGGCTTCACCGTGCCCTTCGTCGAGCACGACAGCGCCGCCGCGGTGATCGAGGCGGTCGATCGGTCGAGG
>CAZVMY010000721.1:0-1241 GCA_964628955.1 uncultured Methylocystis sp. | reverse complement strand
GTCGACAACGTGCCCGGCGTGCCCGGCATCGGCATCAAGACCGCCGCGCAGCTCATCACCGAATACGGCGACCTCGAAACGCTCCTGGTCCGTGCCGGCGAGATCAAGCAGCCGAAGCGCCGCGAGGCCCTAATCGAGCACGCCGACAAGGCGCGTCTCTCCCGGAGCCTCGTGCTGCTCGACGACCGCGTGCCGCTCGAAACGCCGATCGAGGACACCTGCGTCGTGGCACCCGAACCGCGCCGGCTGATCGCCTTCCTCAAGGCCATGGAGTTCAGCACGCTGACGCGGCGCGTCGCCGAGGCGACGGAGGTGGACGTGGCCGCGATCGACCCCGATCCGCGCCTCGCCGCCGGCAAACCCCTGCCGCTGGAAGGGGAGGGCGTCGAGGCCGATATCGCCGAGGGCGACGAGCCGGCACGGCCGAAGCCGGCAGCCGGCCTCCCTCCCGCCAGCGGATCAGGCCCGGCGGCGCTCGCCGCCGAGCGCGCGGCCGCGGCGCTCGCCATGCCCGTCGATACAACGGCCTATGAATGTGTCGGCAGCCTCGACGCGCTCGACCGCTGGATCGCCGAGGGCACCGAGGCCGGCGTCGTCGCCTTCGACACGGAGACAAACAGCCTCGATGCGATGCAGGCCGATCTCGTCGGCTTCTCGCTCGCCGTCGCGCCCGGCCGGGCCTGTTACGTGCCGCTGCTCCATACGGAAGGCGGGACCTCGGATCTGTTCGGCGGCGGCAATCGCCTGCCGGGGCAGATCGACGGCGCGACCGCGATTGCGCGGCTGAAGAGTCTTCTGGAAGACCGATCGGTGCTGAAGGTGGCGCAGAACGCGAAGTTCGACATGCTGGTGCTGACGCGCCACGGCATCACGGTCGCGCCGATCGATGATACGATGCTGCTCTCCTACGCACTCGACGGCGGCGCCACGACGAGCGGCAACCTCGGCGGGCATGGCATGGACGCGCTTTCGGAGAAATGGCTCGGCCACAGGCCGATCGCCTATTCCGAGGTGACGGGCACCGGCAAGGCCCGCGTCACCTTCGACAAGGTGCCGCTCGAGCGCGCCACCGCCTATGCGGCGGAGGACGCCGACGTCACGCTCCGGCTCTGGCGCGTGCTGAAGCCGCGGCTCGCCGCCGAAGGCATGACCACCGTCTACGAAACGCTTGAGCGGCCGCTGGTCGCGGTGCTCGGGCGCATGGAGCGGCGCGGCATCGCCATCGACCGTCCGATTCTCTC
>CAZVMY010000720.1:0-1243 GCA_964628955.1 uncultured Methylocystis sp. | reverse complement strand
GGTCGAGCGGGCGGAGCGGCGCTTCCGGCAGCGGCGTGGTGGCCCGGATCAGGATCGCGCCCGACAGCACATCCGGTCGGCGCCAGAGCACAGCCGCGGCAATGTTGGCGCCGTTGGAGAAGCCGAGCGCCACGGGCCGGCCCAGCCCATGCTGTGCCGTGGCCGCCGCGACGAAGTCCGCCAACACATCCGCCTGGCGCCGCACGTCGTCGTGGTCGAACGTGCCCTCGGCGAAGCGCCGGAAGAAGCGCGACATGCCGTTCTCCAGCACCGTGCCGCGGGGCGAGAGCAGGGCTCGACCGGGCCCGATCTCGCGGCCGAGATCGATGAGATCATGTTCGTCGCCGCCCGTCCCGTGCAGGAGGAGCAGCGGCGCCCGCGTTGCATCGCCGCTCTCGAAGCGATGGATGAAACCGCTGGCCGGGCTCATCGGCTCAGGCCAGTGCCGGCAGCGAGGCTTCGACTTCGGCGCGCCGGGCTTCCAGCCAGGGCGGCAGCATCAGCTTATGGCCGAGGGTTTCCTTCGGCTCGTCGACCGCAAAGCCGGGCGCGTCGGTCGCGATCTCGAAGATGACGCCGCCGGGCTCCCGGAAATAGATCGAGCGGAAGTAGTTCCGGTCGACCTGCTCCGTCGTCGAGATGCCGAGCCGCGCGAGTTTCGCGGCCATAGCGGACTGCGCCGCGTCGTCCTCGGCGCGGAACGCGACGTGATGGATGGTACCCGCGCCCATGGTCCCCCGAACCGCGTCCGGGACCGCGCGCAGGTCGATCCAGCGACCGAGCGGCGCGCTGCCGGCCGTCGTGAAGCGGCGGTGTCCGGCCTCTTCCTGACCGGCGGAATAGCCGAAGGCAGCGGTCAGCACCTCTGCCGTCCCGGTCGGATCGCTCACCCAGAGCGTCGCGCCGGCGAAACCGCGGATCGCGTGTTCGGCCGGCACTCCGCCGCCGGTCCAACCGTCGAGTGCTTCGATGCCGTCGCTGGCGACCAGTTCCAGCGTCATGCCGTCGGGGTCTCGCAGCGCGATGACGGTCTGCCCGAAGCGCTTCACCGGCACCTCGCAGGGAATCGATCTGGCCGCGAGGCGGTCGATCCAGAAGGCGACCGATCCAGACGGGATCGCGAAGGCCGTTTCGACGGCCTGGCCCAGGCCTTGCCGGCCCGGACGGGCCTGAGGCCACGGGAAGAAGGTCATGATCGAGCCCGGCGTGCCGTCGCCGTCGCCGTAATACAGGTGATAGGTGT
>CAZVMY010000719.1:0-1253 GCA_964628955.1 uncultured Methylocystis sp. | reverse complement strand
GGTGAGCACGACGACCTTGTCGCCCTTCTTGATCTTGGCAGCCATCACAGCACCTCCGGCGCGAGGCTGATGATCTTCATGTGATTCTTTGCGCGCAGTTCGCGCGGGACCGGCCCGAAGATGCGGGTGCCGATCGGCTCCTTCTGGTTGTTGATCAGCACGGCCGCGTTGCGGTCGAAGCGGATCACCGAACCGTCGACCCGACGGATGTCCTTGGCGGTGCGCACGACGACCGCCTTCATGACGTCGCCCTTCTTCACGCGGCCGCGTGGGATGGCTTCCTTGATCGACACCACGATGATGTCGCCGACCGCCGCATACTTGCGCTTGGAGCCGCCCAGCACCTTGATGCACATGACACGGCGCGCGCCGGAATTGTCGGCGACGTCCAGATTCGTCTGAACTTGGATCACAGGCTCGATCCCTCTCGTGCTTCAGGCTGGTTTCCGACGCGCGCCATGCGCCGCCGGACTTCGCCTGACGGGGGCAATCACCCCACTGCCTCTTTGGAAAGCGTGCGGCGTACACCACCCGCTCATTTCAAGCAACCGGCAATTCGAAAACGGCCGGCATTTGTCGACCGCTCGCCTTCCGGGCCGGCATGTGCCGGCATCGGAGCGAGGCGGCGCGTTACTTTGCCTCGGCGGCGTCGTTCACGACGATCCAGCGCTTCAGGCGCGAGATCGGCTTCGATTCCTCGATCCAGACCGTCTCGCCCTCCTTCACGACGTTCGCTTCGTCATGGGCGTGATAGTTCTTGGACCGGCGCACGGTCTTCTTGAGGAGCGGATGCGTGAACCGCCGCTCGACCTTCACGACGACCGTCTTGTCCTGCTTGTCGGAGACGACGACGCCCTGCAACATTCGCTTCGGCATGGTTGTTCCTCAAGCCTTGGCCGCGCCGGCCTTCTGGCGCTGGACGGTTTTGACGCGCGCGATGTCCTTGCGCACCTGGGTGACGCGGCCCGTATTCTCGAGCTGGCCGGTTGCGCGCTGGAAGCGCAGGTTGAACTGCTCTTTCTTGAGCTTCAGGATCTCGTCGGAGAGCTGGTCCTTCGACATCGCCCGGATCTCGGAAATCTTCTGGGTGGATTTCATGTCGCCCTCACTCGGCGATGCGCTGGACGAAGCGCGTCTTGATCGGGAGTTTCGCGGCAGCGAGGCTCAGCGCCTCGCGGGCGAGGTCGACGTTGACGCCGCCGATCTCGAACATCACCTTGCCGGGCTTGATCCGGCAGGCCCAGAACTCGGGC
>CAZVMY010000718.1:0-1260 GCA_964628955.1 uncultured Methylocystis sp. | reverse complement strand
CGTCGCAGCGCCAGAGCGCCTTGCAGGCCGTGGAGCCGAACTCGGCGATGCGGCTCGTCGTCGTCGAGCCGCAGCGCGGACAGGCGACCGTCTCCTCGCCGAAGAGCGAGCGCTTGCTCCCCGCCCGCATGGGCGGGGCAATACCGTAGGCGAGAAGTTTGCGCCGTCCCTCGTCGGTGATGAAATCGGTCGTCCAGGCCGGCGTGAGCACAGTGCGCACGGTGGCGTCGCGGATGCCGGCGGAAGCCAGCGCCGCCTCGGTCTCGAGCTGGATCATCGCGACGGCCGGGCAGCCGGTATAGGTCGGCAGCAGCGTCACCTCGATCCGTCCGTCGACGTCGTGCACGTCGCGCAGAATGCCGAGGTCGGCGATCGTCACGACGGGAATTTCCGGATCGACGACAGCCGAAACGGCGGCGCGCGCCGCCAGCAGCCGCTCCGACGCGCGCTCGATAACACTCACCATGTCGCCCCCGGATAGGCGCGCTGGAGAAACTGCATTTCGGCCAGCATGGGACCGAGATGCTCGGAATGGCGGCCGATGCGGCCGCCCTTCTGCATCCAGCCAGGGACGGGCATCGCCAGGGTCGCAGCGTCGAGCGTCTCGCGCACGGTCTTTTCCCAGACCGGCCGGATCGCCGCCGGATCGGGCGCGATTCCGGCTTCGATCAGCCCCTCCTCGACCGTATCGGTCTCGAACAATTCGCCGGTGAACGGCCAGAGATCGGCCAACGCCGCGGCCAACCGTGCGCGGCTCTCGTCGGTGCCGTCGCCGAGCCGCACCACCCATTCGCCGGTGTGGCGCACATGGTAGGTCGTTTCCTTCACGGCTCGCGCCGCGATCTCGGCGAGGCGCGGATCGGTGGAAGCCGAGAGCGCCGCGAGATGCGGCCGGGCGAAGGCGGCGAAGAAGAAGTGCCGGAGCATCGTCATCGCGAAATCGCCGTTCGGGCGCTCCACCAGCAGGACGTTCCGGAACGCGGGCGCATCGCGCAGATAGGCGAGCTGGTCCTCGTCGCGCCCCCTGCCCTCGATCTCGCCGGCATAGGCATAGAACAGCCGCGCCTGTCCGATCAGGTCGAGGCCGAGATTGGCCAGCGCGATATCCTCCTCCAGCATCGGCGCATGACCGCACCATTCGGAGACGCGATGGCCCAGCACCAGCGCATTGTCCGCGAGCCGCAGGCAATAGGTGACGAGCGGGACCTCGGCGACGAGCGCGGCCATGGCTACATGTGCCCCACGTCATCCGGCACGTCG
>CAZVMY010000717.1:0-1269 GCA_964628955.1 uncultured Methylocystis sp. | reverse complement strand
GAGGCCCGCGAGCGGCCGACCGAAGATCGAGACGGAGCCGGTCGACGGTACGAGCAGCCCCGCCGCGGCGTTCAGCAGCGTCGACTTCCCGCAGCCGGTCGGCCCGACGATCGCGACGAACTCGCCGTCCGCGACCTCGAGATCGCAGGGCGCAACCGCCTCGTACCGCGCCGCGGGCGGCACATGGTAGGCGATCGAAACGCCGGCGAGGTGGATGGCGGGGTTTGAAGGGTCGGTCATCGCGGCGGGCTGGCGCTCAGCCAAATTGGCGGCGCCCTTCTGCCACCATGAGAGAGCGTCGCCATGTTGACAAGGTAAGGCACTACCAAACCACCGATCCTTTACCCGCGACGTCTCGCCGACTGCGGCGGGCCGGGGAAACGGCTTCTGTTCGCGATCCTTCGAACAGACCTGACGCGGCCACCTTCCACCGCGAACCGCCGGAAGTGACTTGGTCGGATTGGATAGGCCGCAATCGGCCACTCGTCGATGATGTCGCCCGAGGGAATGTAGAGGACGTCGTTCACCCAGGTCGCGAGGATGGGGCCGGGGCTCCCATGGAGCGCGGCGAGATCGACGGTTCGCACCGGCAACCCCTCTCCGGGGCCGAAGTGCGTGGCGGAGTAGAGGTGAGCGGTGCGGACCCACCCGGGGAGTTCGGCAGGCTCCTCGGCTTCAGGCGGTGGACCGAACGATCCGTCGTCGCGGACGTTGCCGGAGAAGTCCGATAGACACAGCCAACCGCCGTCGATCGTCCAATGCGCGACGTAGCCGCGATAGCAGCACGTGGAACGGTTGACGAATTCAACGTCGCGTCGGGGTCCGTCGCGTCGATCGACCGGGTCGGGCTGGGCATACAGCTCGTGGTGTTCGCCGTCGATCGTCAAAGTATCAGTTACCTGAGCGGTCATGATCTTCTCCCTTAGAGAATAAAACATACCGTAACCGCTCATTTCATTCAAAAAATAAGCACCTTCATTGGATCGAAGTTGAAGTTTTGATACTCAGAAACAATTGGCGGAACGATTTTTGTTTGTTCGTCCGCATAGGTTTGCTCTTCGTCGCACTGATGCTCACCTTGCAAGCGCAGGTCGTCTTGAGATAAAGCAGTCATGTGATCCCGCCGTGCAAGGTCGCCTCCACGCCGATTGGATCGACGCGGGTGGCCGTGCCGGCGCGCGAAGCAAACGCGCCGGTCACGGAAGCATCTGGCTGGTCCAGCCTGGAAATGGTACGCCGTGGCCCACGGCGAACCGCTGCCGGCTCAGT
>CAZVMY010000716.1:0-1274 GCA_964628955.1 uncultured Methylocystis sp. | reverse complement strand
TCGAGGATCGCCGCGAGGTTCTGGCGGAGTTGGGTGTAGGAAGCGGTGCTCATGGGCGTTCTGTACGCGAATGCGTACAGAAGATCAACCCCTGAGCCCCTCGCGCCGCACCCACGCTTCCGCCTTGTCGAGCGCGCGGTGGATGCGGTCGAACATCTCCTCGATCTCGTCCTCCTTGATGATCAGCGGCGGGCAGATCGAGATCGTGTCGCCGATGGCGCGCACGATCACGCCCTCCTCCAGGCCGAAGCTCACCACCTTCGGCCCGACCGCCTGTTTCGGCGTGAAGCTGCGCTTGGTCGCCTTGTCGGCGACCAGTTCCAGCCCGCCGACGAGGCCGACGCCGCGCGCCTCGCCGATCATGGGATGGTCGGCCATGGCCCGGAACCGGCGCTGGAAGGTCGGGATCATGCGCCTGACGTGGCCGAGGACGTCGTCGCGCTCATAGATTTCCAGCGTCTTCACCGCCACGGCGGCCGCGACCGGATGGCCGGAATAGGTGAAGCCGTGGCCGAAGACGCCGATCTTGCGGCTCTCGTCCAGCATCGCCTGATACATGTGCTCGGGCACCAGAACGGCCGAGAGCGGCTGGTAGGCCGAGGTGATCGCCTTGGCCAGCGACATGGTGTCCGGTCGGATCTCCATCTTTTCCGAGCCGAACATGGTGCCGAGCCGGCAGAAGCCGGTGATCACCTCGTCGGCGATGAACAGCACGTCGTAACGGTCGAGCACCGTCTGGATCTTCGGATAATAGGTCGCCGGCGGCACGATGACGCCGCCCGCGCCCATCACGGGCTCGGCGATGAACGCCGCCACCGTCTCCGGGCCCTCCTTCAGGATCATTTCCTCCAGCTCGGCGGCGAGCCGCGTCGCGAACTCCTCCTCGCTCTCGCCCTCCATTCCGAAGCGATAATGGTGCGGGCAGGAGGTGTGCAGGATGCCGGCCAGCGGCAGGTCGAAATCGAGATGGTTGTTCGGCAGGCCGGTGAGCGAGGCCGCAACCAGCGTCACGCCGTGATAGCCCTTGAGGCGGCTGATGATCTTCTTCTTCTTCGGACGGCCGAGCGCGTTGTTGTAATACCAGGCGAGCTTGACCTGCGTATCGTTGGCGTCCGAGCCCGAGCAGCCGAAGAAGACCTTCGACACCTCCATCGGCGCGATCTCCTTCAGCCTCTCGGCCAGCTCGATCGCCGGATCATGGCTGCGGCCGGTGAACAGGTGCGTGAAGGCGAGCTTGCGCATCTGTGTCGCCGCCGCCTCGATCAGTTCCTCGT
>CAZVMY010000715.1:0-1274 GCA_964628955.1 uncultured Methylocystis sp. | reverse complement strand
GGTGCTGACGCGCATCACGGTGATCGGCGCGGCCTATCTGACGCTGATCTGTCTGCTGCCGGAAGTGCTCATCTCCTACGCGTCGCTGCCGTTCTACTTCGGTGGCACGTCGATCCTGATCGTCGTCTCGGTCACCATGGATACGGTCAGCCAGGTTCATGGATATCTGCTGGCGCATCAGTACGAGGGCCTCGTCAAGAAGGCCAAGCTGCGTGGGGGAAAGAGGAAATGAGGTTGATTCTGCTCGGCCCGCCCGGGGCCGGGAAGGGGACGCAGGCGCAGCGGCTGGTGGTTAGACACGGCATCCCGCAGCTCTCGACCGGCGAGATGCTGCGCGCCGCGGTCGCGCAGGGCTCGTCCGTCGGCAAGCGTGCCAAGGACATCATGGATCGCGGCGACCTCGTGTCGGACGATATCGTCATCCAGATCGTCGACGAGCGCACTGACGAGCCCGATTGCGCTCGCGGCTTCATCCTCGACGGTTTCCCCCGTACCGTGGCTCAGGCCGAGGCGCTCGACGCCATGCTCGCGCGCAAGCACCTGAAGCTCGACGTCGTGATCGAGTTCAGGGTTGACGAGGCGCTTCTCGTGGAGCGGATCGTCAAGCGCGCGGCCGAGGCGCACGCCGCTGGCCAGCCGGTCCGTCGCGACGACGATCCCGACGTGTTCAAGACGCGTCTCGACGCCTACCGCGTCCAGACCCGGCCGCTCGTCGACTATTACCGGCATCGCGGCACGCTGCAGACGATCGACGGCATGGCACCGATGGACGCCGTGACGGACGCGATCGAGGGCCTGCTGCCGCATCGGGTCTGATTGTGGGTTGACGATTCCACTCGGACTGGTCTATGGGCTGGCGCTTGCGTATTGCGCGGACGGGGTGGCCTTCGACAGGTCGTCATGTCTGCCGGAGAGGCTCCGGTTCCGGACGACGGGATGGAGCGACCCCGGCACAACATCGGGCGCGGCGCGACCGGGTTTCTGCCCGACCATCGGAACTCGAGCGGCCAGCGCGCGCTCGCGAAGGAGATCGAACGTGGCTCGTATTGCCGGCGTCAACATCCCGACAGCCAAGCGCGTCGAAATCGCGCTCCGGTACATTCACGGCATCGGCCCGGTGAATGCCAAAGAGATCTGCGTCAAGGTGGGGATCCCCGCCGAGCGCCGCGTCAACCAGCTGACCGACGCCGAAGTGCTGGCGATCCGCGAGACCATCGACCGCGACTATCAGGTCGAGGGCGACCTGCGGCGCGAGACCGCGATGAACATCAAGC
>CAZVMY010000714.1:878-1283 GCA_964628955.1 uncultured Methylocystis sp. | reverse complement strand
AGCGACAAATCTCCATTCGCCGGATTGTCGTTGATGCTGATCCCGCGCGGGTTGCCGAGAATGGCATTGTTCGAGACATCGAGGCTCGACGGGGTCGCGAAGGGCAGGTCGACGAAGCCGAGCAGCTTCATGCCGAGATTGGTCCAGGCGCCGGGAAGGCCCCAGTACCAGCGGGTGTTAGGGGTCTGGCCGGGATTGCCGACCCCCATCTGGCGTGGGCGCAGCGCGATGAAGGCGAGTTTGCCGGAGACCGTGTTGGTATCCCACACTGACACAACGAGGAATTCGTTATAGGGCGTCACCGCCATCGCCGTCGGCACCATGCCGGCGGGCAAACGCAGCGCGCTGCGGTCGAAGAATTCTGCCGCGGTGTTGCCCACCAAAATCGGTGCGATGGTGCCGTCC
>CAZVMY010000714.1:0-868 GCA_964628955.1 uncultured Methylocystis sp. | reverse complement strand
GCATTGGCCCGGCCGCGCGCGATCGCCACCGGCACCCGCGGCAGATCGGCGCGCAACGCCGCGAGATCGCGGACCTCCGGCTGGGCCGGCGTGGCAATGTTGTTGCGGTTCCACCAATCGTATTGCCACGAGGCGATCATGCGCATGCAGAGGCCGCCGGTATCGAACACCGAGCCGTCGCCTCCGCGCGTGTTGCTGATGCCGAACTTGAAGTTCGGGTCGCCCGGATTGTCCGGCAGAAAGATGTGCTGGCCACCGACCAACCAGCCATTGCCTTTCAGGCCACGGCGGAGTTCCTCTTGGTCGCTGCCCGGCTGTTGCGAGGGCGGCAGGCACTTTTCGCGCTCGCCCGGATTGGACGCGGGCAGCGTTCCGAACGGCCACAGGCCTTGACCGCTAATCAGGTCCGGCCCCCAAAGCGTCGGGGCGGCATTGGCGCCGTTGCCGAAATCCGCGGCTTTGGGGCCGAGCCGGTAATCGACGATCTCCGGCGCGTTATAGTTCGCCGCGACGCGCTTGTACTCGCTGGCGATGATCTTGCCGTTCAAGTCGGCGACCAGTTCCCTCCACTGGCCGATCTGCTTCACGGCGACGGCCGGCGTGGGCGTCGGCGCGGGGATCGCCACCTGCGCGGGCGCGGTGAGGCGCAGCGCACCGTTCCAGTAGAGCGCCGTGCGGCCGGGCAGCACGTCGATGCCGTCGAAGGCTCTTGCGCCAGAGCCCCGGTCGAAGGTCGCGGTGCCTTCCGCCGGCACGATCGCCCGGCCGTTCAGCGTCACGCTCTCGACGAACAGGTTCCGGTCGCCCAGACCTCGCGTGTAGGCGTCGTTCACGAACGCCACATCGACCTTGGCGCCCGCCGGCACGC
>CAZVMY010000713.1:0-1288 GCA_964628955.1 uncultured Methylocystis sp. | reverse complement strand
GCTCATCACCTTCGCGGTCTGGCTGATCGTCGGTCCCAGCCCAGCCCTGTCCTATGCGCTCGTCAACGCCGTCGCAGTGCTGATCATCGCCTGCCCCTGCGCGATGGGGCTCGCCACACCGACCTCGATCATGGTCGGCACCGGCAAGGGCGCCGAGCTCGGTATCCTTTTCAGGCAGGGCGAGGCGCTGCAGAACCTCAAGGACGCGACGGTCATCGCGCTGGACAAGACCGGAACGCTGACGAAAGGCCGACCGGAACTGACCGACATCGCCGTCACGCAAGGATTCGCGGAGGATGAAGTGCTGCGCCTCGTTGCCGCGGCGGAGACACGCTCGGAGCATCCTGTCGCACAAGCGATCGTCGCCGGGGCGCGGCAGCGCGGACTAGCGCTCGTCGAGCCGGCGGACTTCTCCAGCGAGCCCGGCTTCGGGGTTGCCGCGCATGTCGATGGGCGCCGCGTCGAGGTCGGCGCCGACCGGCTGATGCAGCGTCTCGGTCTCGATCTTTCGGTCTTCGCCGATCAGGCGGCGTGCCTCGGCGACGCCGGAAAGACCCCGCTCTACGCGGCCGTCGACGGCAGGCTTGCAGCGATCATCGCAGTCGCCGACCCTGTGAAGGACACGACGCCCTCCGCCATCGCCGCGCTGCGTCGGCTCGGCCTGCGGGTCGTCATGGTCACCGGCGACGCCCAGCGCACGGCTGAAGCCATCGCCAGCCGGCTTGGCATCGACGAGATCGTGGCCGAGGTGCTGCCGACGGGCAAGGCCGATGTGGTGAAGTCGCTACAAGCCGGCGGCAATCGCGTCGCCTTCGTGGGCGACGGGATCAACGACGCGCCCGCGCTGGCTCAAGCCGATGTCGGCATCGCCATCGGCACCGGAACGGACATCGCCATCGAGAGTGCCGACGTCGTCCTCATGTCCGGCGATCTGGAGGGAGTCGCCAGGGCCATAGCCTTGTCGCAAGCGACGATCGCCAACATTCGCCAGAACCTCGTCTGGGCCTTCGGCTACAACGTCGTGCTCATCCCGGTCGCCGCCGGCGCGCTCTATCCTGCCTTCGGCATCCTCATGTCGCCGATGGTCGCCGGTCTCGCCATGGCCCTGTCGAGCGTCAGCGTCCTCATCAACGCCTTGCGGCTGAAGCGCTTCGGCCGGCAGTTCCGCCTCCGTCCCGACCAGACCCGCCCGACGCGGCTCGCCGCCGCCGAATGAAGACGCCGAAACATGAGGGAGGCATCGACATGAACATCGGCCAGGCAGCGACGGCATCGGGTGTGACCGCAA
>CAZVMY010000712.1:0-1289 GCA_964628955.1 uncultured Methylocystis sp. | reverse complement strand
TGATCGTGCAGCTCATGCCATCGGAGGCAACCTGCCAGTTTTCCGCCAGCTCACCCTCGATTTCCGTCATCGCGATCGTCTTGCCGCCGCCGGTCGGGATAGGCACCGGCTTGAAGCGCAGCAGGCGATCATAGCAGTTCAACGCGACGCCATTGACCGGCTGCGAGGAGCCGATGCCCTGCATGTCGAGACTGTTGGGGCCATATTCCTGGACAAGCAGCAGGGTTTCCGCTCGGCTCGCCGTCTGGGCTTGCGCCTGGCTTTGTGCGACGAAGGGTGCGGCCAGACCTGCGGCGATGGCGGTGCGACGTGTGATCATCGGTCGGAAACCCCTGGTTCTTGCCAATCGGATGTGATGACGCGCGGGAGCTTCGGAGCCCGGCCCCAAGACCGCGAATGTCGACGCAGATGACGACAGAGAGGCACGTAACGTGCCAGCAGGTACGGAATTGAGATCCTTGGGAAAATCCGAACCGAAGCCAGCACTCGATACCACATTGTATGCAAGAGCGTGGAAATGCCTATAATATCGGCAGAATTGGCCGCGTCGGTCGGCCGCGACGGAGGAAGGTCCTGACACCCGGCATGGCCGAGACGCTGCTGCTCGCGCTGATCGTCGAGGCTGTCGTCGGGTATCCGGCGTTCGTCTTTGCCCGAATCGGTCATCCCGTCACCTGGGCCGGCTGGCTGATCGGGCGTCTCGATGAGGTCTGGAACAGGGGCGGGGCCCTCCGCCGGCGTCTGCTGGGCGTCACCCTCGTCGTCGTTCTCGTGGTGGCGGCGACGCTGGCCGGGATGGCGATCGAGACCGCGCTGGCCGGAAGCTGGGGCGTGGTGCTGCTCGTGCTCGTCACCACGACGGGATTGGCGCAGCGCAGTCTGGACGACCACGTCAGCGCCGTTCTGCTCCCGCTGCGGGAGGACGACCTGACGGCTGCACGCGCTGCGGTCGGGCACATCGTCGGACGCGACACCGCGCAACTCGACGGGAGCGGGGTGGCGACCGCCGCCATCGAGAGCCTCGCAGAGAGCTTCGGTGACGGCATCGTCGCGCCCGCCTTCTGGTTTCTCGTCGGCGGGCTGCCCGGGCTGCTGGCCTGCACGGCTATCAACACGGCGGATTCGATGATCGGCCACAAGGATGCGCGCCACGGCGCGTTCGGCTGGGCAGCAGCGAGGAGCGACGACCTGATCAACCTCATCCCGGCCCGGCTGGCCGGCATTTTCATCGTCATGGCCGGCGGCCATGGCCTCGCCGTCATGCTCAGGGATGCGCGGCAACATGCTTC
>CAZVMY010000711.1:0-1290 GCA_964628955.1 uncultured Methylocystis sp. | reverse complement strand
TGTTTGATCCGTTCTGTCGGATCATGTGAAACATCGCATCCACAAGTCCATCGTATTCGACACTAGGAACGACCAGCACCGGACGGCCCCGCTCGATCACCACCCCCGTAGGTAAATGCAACGGAACAAGGTCGCAGAGCGCCGCGCCGAGGCGATCAATGACGCTGATCGCCGTGAGAGGGTCGTTGATACCCGGCGACAACGCACGGACTGCGACTTCGACGAGCTGCCTGATGGCAAACTCGATGTCCGCCGAGCTACCGCGTTGCGGGCCGAGAGCGGTGGCGCTGCGGATTGCGTCTTCCGCGCCTTCCACCTTGGGCTTCACGAACGCTATCGGCGTACCCGGGAACACGTAGCCGCCGGGCCTCACGAGCAGCAACACGCTGGCGTTTTTTTCGACGGCCCAGTTTGCTAGACTTGGTGCGTCGAGCTGCTGGAGATATCCGTCCCGGCTATCCAGAACCGGCTCCGCACCGTCCCAGAAGCCCAACGCGGGTGGATCGGATTGCTGCTCCCTGACGGTGAGCCGCGCCATGGCCCTTCGAACATCATCGCTGACCAAATCCACAACAGTATCGACGTTGATGCGGCCCGCCATATGGCCAACGAAGTATACGAGGGTCGCGACACACAAAAAAGCCAAGATGATGCTAAACGTGAGGGAAAGATGGGGAACGAAGGCTCCTTCTTCTTCGGATCGGACCGTCCGCAGAACCATGAGCGAATAAGAAAACGTTCCGAGGAAAGCACCCAAGGTGATCTGATTGCCGCGATCTTTTGTGAAGTTTCGAAGCAACCGCGGCCCCATCTGACCGGCCGCCAAAGAGAGCGCCGCAATGGTGATGGAAAAGACGGTGCCCGCAACCCCGATGGTCGAGGACGCGACCACACCTAGAAGTGTGCGCGCGCCCGTGCTGCCACCGTTGTAGAGCCAAGGGCTGCTGATCAGCGAATCCGGAACTATTCCGCTTCCATCAACATAAACCAGAGCAACTGCGAGAATAATTCCGGCGAGAGTCATCAACCCCGGAAGAACCCAGAAGGTTTCGTTCAATACCTCGACAGCTCTTTTGAAACGCGCTTTCACGGCTCTGCACCTTACCGCCCGGCTCAGGCTGTGAAATCGCCGCCCATCAATATCTATCGGTCGCTATCGGCACAACTCAGCGCCCTATCGTGCCCCACAGTATCCTGCACGACCTGCCACTACGCCTTTTTTATTCCCACTCGATTGTCTCAATCTCGCATAAGTGTATGAAAAGTCGATGGAAAGCATCCCGGTTGACG
>CAZVMY010000710.1:0-1290 GCA_964628955.1 uncultured Methylocystis sp. | reverse complement strand
ACCTCGTGAACGAGGCGGCCCTGCTCGCCGCCCGTCGCGGCAGGCGCCTGGTGACGCACGCCGAGTTCGAGGACGCCAAGGACAAGGTCATGATGGGCGCCGAGCGCAAATCCATGGCGATGTCCGAGGAGGAAAAGAAGCTGACGGCCTTTCACGAGGCCGGCCACGCACTCGTGGGCCTGTCGGTTCCCAAGGGAATTCCGGTTCACAAGGCGACCATCATTCCGCGTGGCCGTGCGCTCGGCATGGTCAAGTTCCTGCCGGAGGGCGATCGCTACTCGATGAAATACGTCGAGTACATTTCGCAGCTCACCGTCGCCATGGGTGGCCGGGTCGCCGAGGAACTGGTGTTCGGCAAGGAAAACATCACGTCGGGGGCAGCGGGCGACATCCAGCAGGCAACCGCGATGGCCCGCGCCATGGTCACCCGCATGGGCTATTCCGACGAGCTCGGCACGGTGATGTATGGCGACAATCAGGAAGAGGTCTTCCTCGGGATGTCGATGGGCCGGCAGCAGAGCGTTTCGGAGGCGACGGCCCAGAAGATCGATGCCGAGGTCAGGCGTCTCATCAACGAATCGTACGAGGCTGCCCGTCGCATCCTCAACGAGAAGCGCGATCAGCTCGAGGCGCTCGCCAATGCGCTGCTCGAGTACGAGACGCTGACCGGTGACGAGATCAAGGGTCTTCTCGACGGCAAGCCGATCATCCGCGAGGACGACGACCACCCGAAAACGCCCCGTGGCTCGGTCGTTCCGGCCGCAGGCAAAGGCCGACCGAAGCCAGGCCCCGACGCCGGGCTGGAGCCGCAGCCAACCGCTTGAGTTGCGGTATCGTCGTCCGGGTCGCGAGGCCGACCCGGACGCCAGACGCGATCACACCCCCGCTTGCGATCCGGCCCGGCCATGCCGGGCCTTTTCACGTCCGACCGACCTGCGGCGGCTGATGACTTGACGGCAGGATCACGCCGCCGTTGCACGTTCGGCCCCGGTTAACATTCCGATACTATAAGTGACGTTCCGACGGCCGTAATCCGGGGTAAACCGCCCGGAAGCGGAGCGCGAGGGACCGGGGGCCGCCACATGGTGCGCAGGTATTTCGGCACGGACGGGATCCGTGGCCGGGCGAACGGCGTCATCACGCCAGAGCTCGCCCTGAAGGTCGGCCAGGCGGCGGGCGTGATCTTCCAGCGCGGCGAGCATCGCCACCGTGTGGTGATCGGCAAGGACACGCGCCTGTCGGGCTACATGATCGAGACGGCCCTTACGGCCGGCTTCCTGTCGGTGGGCA
>CAZVMY010000709.1:0-1295 GCA_964628955.1 uncultured Methylocystis sp. | reverse complement strand
CCAGGCTTCGCCAGCACCTGCCCACGCTCGATCTCGTCCCGGTCGATGCCGATCGTCTCCAGCAGGGAGGCGAGGTCAGGGCGGTTCGTCCGCGCGCGAAAGAACTTCGACCGGCCGAACCTGAGCGGGGAGATTTCGATGTCGAGCAGAGGCAGACCCGCGCGATCGATGGTGTTGATCAGCGACGGCGTCAGCCCGAACCCGACCACGAAATCGGCGTCCGTCAGCGTCGCGAGCTCGGGAACGTCCCCGAGATCACCCATCGACACCAGGCGGGCCCAGCCGGCGAGGTTCGGCGAAACGGCGAGCCGAGCGAGAGCTGCGGCAACGTCGATGCTGCCGCCATCTGCCGTGCCGGAGGCGAGGTTCACCTCGACCGCACGGCCATGAAGCGTCACGCCGAGCATCGCGTGAAGCCAGCGCGCGTTCTCCGCCACCGACGGCAGACCGCAGTCGCGCGACCGAAAGATGTCATGGGTGACGACCAGCTTCGTGAGATCCGCCACCGGTGCCGCCAAATGCCCGCCGTTGGAGTGAGAATCGAACTGACATCATCAGGCTCCCAAACCAGGGCGGGAGCAACACCCAACCAGGGGCACGATGATGTGATCGGTTCCACCTGTGCGAGCAGCGCGGACTCACGACTGGATTGGCGTAGCTATCCGTCGATCGGCTCGGTCGCCGTGATCTCGATGCCGAATCCGGCGAGGCCCACGTAGGACCGGGGCGTCGAGGACAGGTTGCGGATCGACGCCACGCCGAGATCGCGCAGGATCTGGGCGCCGAGGCCGATCTCGCGCCACTGTTTCTGGCGGCGGGACTCCGAATCGGTCTCGCCCGCCTCGGAAATCGTGGTGAGCGGCACGCCGGCCGTGCCGTCGCGCAGGTAGATCAGAACGCCGCTGCCGGCCTGGCGGAAACGCTCCAGAACCGCCGCGATCGTCCGGCCGCCGCCGAGCACGTCGGCCAGCACGTTGGCGCGGTGCAGCCGGGTGGTGACCTCCTGCCCCGCGCCCACGCTGCCGTAGACGAAGGCAAAGTGATGCACCGGATCGAACGGAGTCACATAGGCGTGGCCGGTGAGTTCGCCGATCGCGGTGCGCACCGGAAAGCTCGCGACCTTCTCGACCAGCTTCTCGCGCGCCTGACGATAGGTGATGAGGTCCGCGACCGAAATGCGCTGCAGCCCGTGTTGCCGGGCGAAGGCATCGATCTGCGGCCCGACCATCACGGTGCCGTCGTCGTTCGCGAGCTCGCAGATCACGCCGACCGGCGGCAGGCCGGCGAGCGTGCAC
>CAZVMY010000708.1:0-1297 GCA_964628955.1 uncultured Methylocystis sp. | reverse complement strand
ATGATGACGGGCTACGGACAGTTCGGCCCGATCGAGATGGGCGGCATGTTCTCGGTCGTGAAGGTGCGCGAGGGCCTCGCCGCCAACGACTACAAGGATCCGGGCTGGTTCAAGCACAGAGAAGGCACGGTCGCGTACGAATATACCGGCCAGAAGCTCGCCGAGGCCCCCCGCGACAAGGGGCCCGACAGCGGGCTCGATTCGGTGGACTGGCAGGTCAAGGATCCGCGCAAGCCGACACTCGCCGCCGACGGCACGCCGCTCGCGGTGAAGCCGACCGGCCATGCCAATCACTGAAACGTTCACACGCACAGGAGCTGATCATGACGACCAGAATGCATCGACTGACATTCGCCGCAGTGGCGGTCCTTCTGCCGATGGGCGCTGCGCTCGCCGGACCGGGAGCCGCCGGCCACCATGACGGAGAGGTTGCTTACGGCAAGCCCGGCGACACCAAGAAGCCCGCGCGCATCGTCCAGATCGCCATGGGCGAGCGCGACGGAAAGATGCAGTTCATTCCGAACAGGATCGAGGTGCGCCGCGGAGAACAGGTCAAGTTCCAGCTCCGCAACAACGGTGAGCTCGATCATGAACTCGTCCTGGCGACGCTCGAGGAGAACCTCAAGCACGCCATCGAGATGCAGAAGAACCCCGACATGGAGCACGACGACCCGAACGCCAAGCGCCTCCCTCCGAAGAAGACCGGCGAGATCGTCTGGCAGTTCACGAAGGCGGGTGAGTTCGATTTCTCCTGCCTCATTCCCGGCCACCGGGAAGCCGGCATGACCGGGACCATCGTCGTCAAGTAAAGCGATCCCTTTTCCCCGCAAGGAGCAGAACCATGCGCACGTCCCTCGCCGCCTTCGCACTCAGCGCGTGTCTCGCCGCCCCGGCCTTCGCTCAAGACGCACCTCTCGTCAGCGCCACGGTCAAGAAGATCGACACCGAGCAGGGCAAGATCACGCTCGACCACGGCCCGATCAAGAACCTCGACATGGACGGCATGACGATGGTGTTCAAAGCCGCCGATCCCGCTGCCCTGAAGACCCTCAAGCCCGGCGACAAGGTCAAGTTCACGGCTGAGCGCGTCAACGGCCAGATCACGGTCACGAAGATCCAGAAGTGACCACGGGTCAGCACCTGCGAATCGGCGACATCCGGCGCTCGCCGACGCCCCGCCCCGGCGTGACGTCGCTCGTCGCGCTGGTCCTAACCGTTGTTCTCGGGCAGGTGACACCAGCGCTGGCGCGCGATGCGGAATTGCAGGGATTTCTGAGCCGATCGGGATGTCCACAGG
>CAZVMY010000707.1:0-1300 GCA_964628955.1 uncultured Methylocystis sp. | reverse complement strand
ACCGATCGCCTTGAAGGTCGCGTACTCTCGGAGGTGGTCGGCCACGTCGGTCGAGAGCACCTGGTAGACGATGATCACGCCGACCAGCACGCCGATCACGACGCCGAAACCGAAGACGAGGCCGATCGGCTTCTGCGTGGTCTGGAAGCGCTGGTCCTTCTCCACGGTCTCGTCCACCGTCCGCACGACGCTGTCGTAGTCGGGGAGGGCGGCGGCGAGGCGCCGCACCACCTCCGCCGCGCTGCGGCCGGGCTCCAGCGTCACGAGGATATGGTTGGGGGCGCCGGAAACGCGCTGCGGAAAGAGCTTGAGGAAGGTCTGGTCGGAGACGACCAAATGACCGTCCGCGGCGAAACCGCCGCCGATCGCAACGGTGCCGGCCACGGTGAGGGTGCGGCCCTTTGACCTCGAACACGTGAGGTCTGCCGTCCGCGATGGCCTTGAAGAGGCCGGGCGGCACGTTGCGGGTGCGGCTGTCGATCAGCGCCACGTCGGAGATGCTGATCTCCGGCAGGCGGGCGGCGATGGCCGGCGTGCGGAAGGCGCGGCCCGCCGGATCGATGCCAAAGGTGTCGAGGGTGCGGATGGTGCCGTCCGGTTGCTTCCAGTCGATGCGGCCGTAGTAGAGCGGCGTGGCGGCGGCGACGCCGTCCACCGAAAGCGCCTCTTACATGCGCTGGCGCGGCAGCGGCGAGCCATCGGCCATCGTGTTCATGTCCGAGGCCGAAATGATGATGTCAGCATTGAACTGGTCGTAGGGCAGGCGGATCGAGCCGATCAGCGCCCCGAGGAAGCCGAGCTGCATCAGGATGGAGACCTTTGCGCGGGGGCTCTGGTGAGCGGTGAGCGCGGCGCGGCTTGTCATTGGGGAGGGTTTTGCGCGGTTTGGACGGATCGCGAGGGGTGTTCTGGCCTTGTTGGGACGGGCTCATGGCGCAAGCGCGAGGGTTCGCCAGCGGCGCAGGTTGAAGGCGATCGCGAAGAGCGTGAGGTCGACGGCGTTGCGGGCCTGGGTGAAGCAGCGCATGCGGGCCATGCGGTAGGTCCTCTTCATGGTGCCGAACAGGCTCTCCACCGTGCGCCTGACAAGCGAGAGATCATGGTTGCGGGCGAGGGCCTCGGGCGGGAGCGCCGGCTCCCCCCGCCGCCGCCTGCGCATGATCGCGTCGCAGAGCTTGCGGTCGGCGAGGACGGCGCGCAGGCGCCCGCTGTCGTAGCCGCGGTCGGCGTAGACGACGCCGGCCCCGGCCGCCTCGACGAGCGCCGGTGCCACCGCGACGTCCTGGACGTTGGCGGGCGT
>CAZVMY010000706.1:0-1300 GCA_964628955.1 uncultured Methylocystis sp. | reverse complement strand
GCTCGTGGCTCGAGGGCTCGAAGCAGTTCAACGAGCAATATACCAGCTCGTACAAATACTTCGCGCTCACGCACCCTGAACTTGACCCGATCTGGACCGGGACGTCGGACGAGCGTTTTCTGCTCGCCCTGCCGAACGAGCCATCGAACAAGAGCAGCCTGTTCGGGGACATCGTCCACGACCGCAGCCATCTCGGCGGACAGGTGCAACTCCTTTACGAAGCCGTACTCGATCGTGACGGTGACCTGATCGGCCTTGAAGGCTTCGCGGATTCGCTCGAAGGCGGCGCCACTGCCAAGTCCGTCGCGATGGCAATGCTGTCCTCGGCCGAGTTCACGGCCGGGTCGGGTTCACTTGCCAAGATGTCGAACGGCGACTTCGTCTCTCTTCTCTACGAGAACGCGCTCGATCGTCCGGCGGACGCGCAAGGCCTCGCCCATTGGACGGGCGTTCTCGCCCAGGGCGCCTCACGTGCGGATGTAGCGATCAGGATTGCCTTTTCGAGCGAGCATCTGGCTAAGGTGCAGCCGGAGTTTGCCAACGGGTTCTTCGTCCCCGACGCCGACGCGGCGAACGTCGCGCGTCTCTACCACGGCATCCTCGACCGGACTCCGGACGTCCAGGGTCTGGCCGGCTTCGAAAAACTGTCGGAGAAGGGCGTGGCGCTCACGACCATCGCGAGCCAGATGCTGGCGTCGGCCGAGTTCAAGGCTCATTACGGTACGCTCGGCAACGAGGCGTTCGTCAGGACGATCTACGAGAACGCGCTCGACAGGTCGGCCGACACAGCAGGTCTCAGCTACTGGACAGGGCTGCTGGCAAGGGGCGTCGGTCGTGCCGAGGTCGCCGTCGGGATCACGCAGAGCGTTGAATCGCTCAGGAACAACCTGAACGACATCGAGGCTGCCTGGGCCGCGATCTGATCCGGACGCGCCGCGACCGGATGTTGTCAGGCGGTTTCTAGACCGCCCGACGGATGTCGATGACGTTGTGGAGCGTCTTGTCGGCGGTCTTCAGGAACGTGCCGATATTGCGTGCCGCCTGCCGGATGCGCTGTTCGTTCTCGACGAGCGCGAGACGCACGTAGTCGTCTCCGTGCTCGCCGAACCCGACGCCGGGCGCCACGGCAACCTCGGCCTTCTCGATCAGCAACTTCGAGAACTCGAGGCTACCGAGACTGCGAAACTTCTCCGGCACCGGCACCCACGCGAACATCGACGCCGACGGCGGCGGGATCTCCCAGCCGTGGCGGGCGAAACTCTCGACCATCGCGTCCCGGCGCCGGCGATAAACGTCGCGC
>CAZVMY010000705.1:0-1305 GCA_964628955.1 uncultured Methylocystis sp. | reverse complement strand
GGGGCATCTGGCCGCCGCACCGCTCGACGATCTCATGCAGGCCTGGGCGGGGCTGGGCTACTACAGCCGCGCCCGCAACCTCCACGCCTGCGCAAGGATCGTGGCGGAGGAGCACGGCGGGCGTTTTCCCGCTACGGAGGATGAACTCCGGCGGCTGCCGGGCGTCGGCGCCTACACGGCGGCGGCCATCGCCGCGATCGCCTTCGGGCAACGCGCGGTCGTGGTCGACGGGAACGTCGAGCGCGTCGTCGCACGGCTGTACGCGATCCCGACGCCGCTGCCGGCAGCGAAGGCCGCGATCCGGCAGCACTGCGACCGGCTGACGCCGGCAGCACGGCCAGGCGATTTCGCGCAGGCGATGATGGATCTGGGCGCGACGATCTGCACGCCGCGCCGGCCCGTATGTGCGCTCTGCCCGATCGCCGAGGGCTGCCTCGGCCGCGCCGGCGGGAGGCCGGAGCAGTTTCCGGTGAAGGCGCCCAAGGCGGCGAGGCCACTGCGACGCGGAGTGGCGTTCGTCGCGGTGCGGACCGACGGCGCACTGCTGGTCCGCACGCGGCCGCCGAAGGGCCTGCTCGGCGGCATGCTGGAGGTGCCCGGCTCCGAATGGACGATCGAGGGCGTGTCGGACGACCGGGCAGCGCCCCTCGTCGCGGACTGGCGCCCGCTTTCGGAGGCGGTGACGCATATCTTCACGCATTTCGCGCTCGAGCTTCGGGTGCTCCGGGCGCAGATCGCCGCCGGAACGTGCGCGCCGGAGGGCATGCGCTGGCTGGCGGCGAACGCGGTGTCGACGGCCGGATTCCCCACCGTGATGCGAAAGGTCGTCGACGTCGCGCTTGGGACCGGCGTTCAGGCCGCCCGGCGCACGGCGGCGCGGAAGACGTCGATCGGCTGAAGGCTCCCGCCGGCCTCGACGTGCCAGAACGTCCAGCCGTTGCAGGCCGGCAGCCCCTGAACCAGCGCGCCGATCTTGTGGATCGACCCGACGATGCCCCGTGCCGAAACGGTGCCTTCGGGTCTGACGACCGCCTCGTGGCGGCGGCGCGCGTCGACGAGACGGCTGCCCGGCACGATCAGGCCGGCCTCGACGACCGTGCTGAAGGCCACCCGCGGCTCGTCCCGCTTCGCTGGTGCAGGAGACAGAAGCGCGGCATCGAGCGGCTCGATGCCCGCGATGCGGGCTTCGGCCAGCGCGGCATAGGCAGGATCGCGCTCGATGCCGATGAAGGCGCGGCCGAGCCGCTTGGCGACCGCGCCCGTCGTGCCGGTGCCGAAGAACGGATCGAGCACCACGTCGCCCTC
>CAZVMY010000704.1:0-1308 GCA_964628955.1 uncultured Methylocystis sp. | reverse complement strand
TGCCAGGTGTCCTCGAAGGCCTCGATCTGGCTCTGGCTGCGTTCGCCGTCCGGCGCCTTGAACAGAACGTTATAGGTGGCGTTCGAGTTGAACGGCGGGTCGAGATAGACGAGGTCGACGCTCTCGTCCTCGACGTAGTCGCGCAGGATGCGCAGGTTGTCGCCGTAGAACAGCGTATTGGCGGCGGGCGTGCGGCGGGTCATGGGGTCACGAAGGAGTGAGGAACGAGCGGATGCGCGCCTGGACGTCGCGCAGCACCGGCGCCGGCAGCCGGCCGGCGATCCGGACGATCCGCAGAGGGTCGACACAGGCCATCTTCACCGGCCGCACGGCACAGGGCACGGCAAGTCCGGAATTCGCCGACGCCGGTATGGCGACGTCGTGGCGCATCGCGCGCCTCGTGCTTGTGATCATCACGAGCCACAGCACCCCTTCGCCCGCCAGTTCGCCGTTTGAGACGACGAGCGCCGGGCGGCGCTTCTCGGCAAGCTTGTCGGCATAGGGGAACGGCACGACGACGACGTCGCCGGCAGCCGCGGGAACGGCGTCAGAGATCGGCAAAGGCCGCCTCGTCGTCCGACTCCGCCCACTCCGAGAACGTCGCGAACGGATCGTCCTCGACCGGTTCCACCGATTTCTCGATTCGAATGCCGTCATCGGCGATCACGTAGCGCAGGCGATCCCCGGGCTTGATCCGAAGCCGCTCGCGAACGAGCTTCGGCAGTACCGTCTGAGATTTGACCGAAACCGTCGAGTAGACCCTCGCGACCGTGCCCATAAACCGCCTCGTCTTCTTACCGTCTTACGATCTTACCAGCCGTCGGCGTCTGCCGCCAGCCCCGCCGCGAGGCCGCATCAGGCCGCCTCGACCACGATCGCGCGGGCAGCGGGCAGCGGGACGGCGTCGCCGTCCTCGACGAGCCCTTCGATGTGGAACCGGATCGCTTCGACGATTTCGCGCTCGATCCCGGCACGGCTCGCACCCGTCGCCACACATCCGGGGAGGTCCGGCACATAGGCAGAGAAGCCCGTACCCGTCGGCTCGATCACTACGGTATACCGCATCAGTCGCCCTTCCCCGTGCGCAACCCCGCCTGCTTCAAGATGCTCGATACCGTGCCGGGTGTAAGATCGTCGGAGGGCTTTCCCGCGATGGTGACCGTCCCTGACTTCGCGGGATGCTTGAACGCCGGTGGCTGCACCGCGTAGCCACGAGCCGCCAGCCCTCCTGCTCGATCAGGCGGATCGCCTCGCCCACTTTCAAGCCACCACCCCGATCCGCTTGATCTCCCACTCCAGCGCCACGCC
>CAZVMY010000703.1:0-1309 GCA_964628955.1 uncultured Methylocystis sp. | reverse complement strand
CGAAGTAATCCTCGACGCGCTCCACGGGCGGCATGAACACGCAGAGCACGCCGTCCCGGACCTCGACCGTGAGCGCCGTCCTGACGGCCGATGCCGTCAGGTCCTGCATGACCTGCACCTGCCGGTTGTCCGGCTCGCGCGCGGTTTCGGGCAGCGCGCGCTGCGCTGCCGCGGGAGCGGGCTGCCGCGGCGGCATCTCCGGAAGAGGCTCCCGGGCCTCCAGCGGGTCTTGCGGATGGACGTGCGGATACGCCGATGGAGGGACATGGGGCAGGGCGCCGAGCGGCAGCCGGTAGCCAACAGGTGAATCGCCCGGCGCGAGGAAGAGCCGGCCGCGCCTGAGGCGCCAGCGTTCGCTGCGCCAGCGCGGCAGCGTCTCGGCGGCGGCATTCCAGCGCTGCACCGGCAGGACGTAACCCGTGGGCTCGGCGAGGCCGCGCTCGAACACGCGCACCATGCGGGCGCGCTCTTCGGGGTCGGCGATCTTCGGGTCGAGCGGGTCGACGTTGTCTGGAAGCTGACTCTCCTTCAGCATCCAGTATCCCGGATCCTCGTAGGCCGGCAGCACGGCATCGGTCTCGAGCCCGAGCACCTTAGCGACAGATTGCGCGAGCGTCGCCGCCTCGATGGGCTCGGCGGCGGGCGCGGTCCGGTCCTCGTCCGCGCCGGGCTCGGCCGCCACCAGCGCCCGATCGTGCCAGACAGGTCGTCCATCCTTGCGCCAGTAGATCGCGAAGGCCCAGCGCGGCAGGGTTTCGCCGGGATACCACTTGCCCTGGCCGAAGTGGAACAGGGCGCCTGGAGCGAACCTGGCGGCCAGGCGCCGGATCAGATCGTCGGCTCGGTACCGCTTGGTCGGACCGACCGCGGCGGTGTTCCATTCCTCGCCTTCGTAGTCGTCGATCGACACGAAGGTCGGCTCGCCGCCGATCGTGAGCCGCATGTCCTGCGCCCTGATGTCGGCATCGACGGCGCGGCCGAGATCGTCGAGCTCCGCCCAGGACGCGTCGGAGAACGGCAGCGTGATGCGTGGCGCCTCGGCGATGCGCGCGATCGACATGTCGAAGTCGAAGGTCGTCTCGGCGAAACCGACGATCCCGGAGACGGGCGCCGCCGAGCGGAAATGCGGCGTGGCGGCGAGCGGCAGATGGCCTTCGCCTGCGAGAAGGCCCGACGTCGGATCGAGACCGACCCAGCCGGCACCCGGGATATAGGCCTCGGCCCAGGCATGGAGGTCGGTGAAGTCCTTGTCGGTCCCGCGCGGTCCCTCGATCGGAACGACGTCCGCCCGCAACTGGATCAGGAAACA
>CAZVMY010000702.1:0-1310 GCA_964628955.1 uncultured Methylocystis sp. | reverse complement strand
AGCAGCGGGATCGGCTCCTTGCCGAACGGCGCATCGAGATGGATGAGGCCGATCTTCTTGCCCTTGAGCTTGTCGAAGCCGCCTTCCTGCTGCGCGACGTAACGCAGGAACACCGAGGCGCCGTCCCAGTAGGTGGCCGGCGGGTTGAAGATCCACGGGAAGGTGTTGCCGTCGGCCGAGGCCGAGAGCCCGTAGGCCATCGACAGCACGGGAATCTTGTCGACCGCCGCGCGCGGGATCGCGGCGAGCGTGGCGCCCGTCGACCACGGGCTGTAGATCACGCCCTTCTTGGCGACCGCCTGCTCGTAGCACTCGATCGACTTCTTGGTGTCGTAGCCGGTCTCGCATTCCTCGAAGACGATCTTGACGCCGCCGATGCCGCCGTCCCGGGCGTTCAGCATCGCCATGTAATCGCGCATGCCGTCGCCGATCGGAATGCCGGAGCCGGAGAATGGCCCCGTGCGGTACGAGTTGTTCGGCACGTAGATCGAGTCCTGCGCCGCTGCGGGCAGCGCGGCGGAGGCCGCAAGCACGGCGGCCGCGCACACAAATTTCAGACGAAGCGACATTCGGTCTTCTCCCTTTTTGTCGTCCGTTTCGGACGGTCGTTGTTTGCGGACCTTCGGCCGCGCTTCCTGCCCGGCCACCCTCAATAGGGGAAAGGCCACGTTCGGAGCTTCTGTTTCCCGATCTGCCAGAGCCGCGCCAGTCCATGCGGTTCTGCGATCAGAAAGACGATGATCAAGGCACCGAGCGTCATGAACGTCAAATGTTCCGCTGTCGCGCCCGAGATCGGCACGCCGATCGCCGGCAGGCCGAACTTCATCACGGTCGGCAGGACCGAGATGAACGCCGCCCCGAAGAAGCTGCCGATCAGCGAGCCGAGCCCGCCGATGATGATCATGAACAGGATGTTGAAGCTGGTGTTGATGTTGAACGCGTCGTTGGCCTCGCCGCCGCCGTACCAGAGGAACATCATGCAGGCCCCGGCGACGCCGGCGTAGAACGACGAGATCGCGAAGGCGAGGAGCTTGGTCGGCAGAAGCCGGATGCCCATGAGTTGCGCCGCGATGTCCATGTCGCGCACCGCCATCCACATGCGGCCGACCCGGCCGTGAACGAGGTTGGACGCAATCCACGTCAGCCCGACCACGATGACCAGAAGCAGCAGATAGCGCGTGACGGGATCGGCGTTGGGGCCAGTGATCGCATAGCCGAACAGGGTCCGGAGCGGCACTTCGATCGCGCCTGACGCATTGTAATTGTAGAGCCACGGGATGCGGACGAAGCACCATTGCGGGAAGAACTGC
>CAZVMY010000701.1:0-1325 GCA_964628955.1 uncultured Methylocystis sp. | reverse complement strand
GTCGGCGTCGTGCTCCAGTGCAACAACTACGAGGTGATCGATCTGGGCGTCATGGTTCCGGCGCAGCGGATCCTCGACGAGGCGAGGAAGCACAACGTCGACATCATCGGCCTGTCGGGCCTGATCACGCCGTCGCTGGACGAGATGGTGCATGTGGCGAGCGAGATGGAGCGCGAGGGGATGGACATCCCGCTTCTCATCGGCGGCGCGACGACGTCACGCGTCCACACGGCGGTCAAGATCCATCCGGGCTATTCGAAGGGGCAGACGGTCTACGTGACGGACGCCAGCCGCGCGGTGGGCGTCGTCTCCAGCCTGCTCAGCGACGAACAGAAGGGACCGTTCGTCCAGACCGTGCGCAGCGAGTACGCGCGCGTCGCCGAAGCGCATGCCCGCTCGGAGCGTGACAAGCAGCGGCTGCCGATCGCGAAGGCGCGCGCCAACCCGTTCCGGATCGACTGGACCGGTTACGAGGTGAGGAAGCCGTCGTTCACCGGAACGCGTGTGATCTCGCAGCAGTCTCTGGCCGATCTGGTGCCGTTCATCGACTGGACGCCGTTCTTCCAGACCTGGGATCTAAAAGGGCGCTATCCGGCGATCCTCGACGACGAGGGTCAGGGACTGGCTGCGCGGACGCTGCTCGCCGATGCGCAGGCGATGCTGGCCCGCATCGTCGAGGAGCGCTGGTTCACGGCCAAGGCGGTTCTGGGCTTCTGGCCCGCCAACGCCGTCGGCGACGACATCGCATTGTGGACCGGAGAATCGCGGACTGAGCGGCTGGCGACGCTGCATACGCTGCGCCAGCAGCTCCAGCGCCGCGACGGCCGGTCGAACACCGCGCTGTCGGATTTCGTGGCGCCGGCCGGGAGCGGCGTCGCGGACTACGTCGGCGGTTTTGTCGTGACCGCCGGCATCGGCGAGGACGAGATCGCGAAACGGTTCGAGCGCGCCAACGACGATTATTCGTCGATCTTGGCCAAGGCGCTCGCTGATCGGCTGGCGGAAGCTTTCGCCGAGCAGATGCATCAGCGCGTGCGGACGGAGTTCTGGGGCTATGCGCCGGACGAGCAGGCCGGCATCGAGCAGCTCGTCATGGAGGAATACCGCGGCATCCGCCCGGCGCCGGGTTATCCCGCGCAGCCCGATCACACCGAGAAGGCGACGCTCTGGCGGTTGCTGGAGCCGGACCGCAAGATCGGCGTTACGCTGACCGAGAGCTTCGCCATGTGGCCGGGCGCGTCGGTCTCGGGCCTCTACGTCGGCCATCCGGACGCGCATTATTTCGGCGTCGGCAAGATCGAGCGCGACCAGGTCGAGGATTACGC
>CAZVMY010000700.1:0-1328 GCA_964628955.1 uncultured Methylocystis sp. | reverse complement strand
AGACCTCCTGTGACGGCAGGACCTCGTTGAGCTCGTCATAGGTGACATAGCCGCGCTTCTTCGCGGCCTTGATCATGCGCCGGACGGCCTGATCCGAAAGGTCGAGCGGTGAACTGTCGGCCGTCGTGGTCGCCACGTCGGCTTCGGTCTCGTCCTTGTCGGTCGTCTTGGCCGCCATGATCTCACCGCTCCGCATCGTTCGTCCGCAGGGGACGAGGGCCTACGCAAAAGAGCACCGGTCCGCTTCGCGGCCGATGCCACCTCGAGACAGATAAGCACGACGCAAACGTCATCGCGCATACCTCTAATCACCGCATCGCGCGCCCGATCAAGGCAGAACGCGACATTTCATTCCAGCCCCTCGGCGGGGGCCACAGCCTTGCCCGGCGCGACGGCGTTGCCCGGCGCGACGGCCTTGCCCGGCGCCAGGACCTTGCTGGACGCCCTGCCGAACGCATCCGCCGCCTCGTCGCCCGAATGCGCGACCGCAAGGCGTCCCGAGATCGCCCTTAGCCGACCGTAGCTTTCCGCTGAACTCGTCTCGCCAAGCTCCCGCTCTGCCTGACGGAGTTCCTTATTTAGCGTGCAGGATCGCATCTGCAAGTCGGCTGCGTCGTGCCAGCCCTGCAGCACGTCCTCCAAGGCGGCACCCGCCAGCGCCCAGAAATCGCCTCCGGCGGCGGTCTCCGCTCGCGAAAAGGCATCGCCGAGGCCCGCGCGCAGGATCGCCGCCCGCAGCGTTTCGGGCGTCGGCGATTGCTCCTCCGCCGAGGCGGCGAGCACCAGGGCGCGCAGCATCTCGAGCTCGGGACTGCGCAGGTCGATCTCGGCGAACAGTTCGGCATGCGCATCCAGCAGAACCGGATGGTTCACCGCCGTGACGATCAGCGCGGCCTCGCGCGGGCCGGGTCCGGTCGGAACGCCCGCAAACAGCCGGCTGCGCCGAAGCGCCGGACCCGTCGACGGGAGTTCCCGGCGCAGCCGCTCGCGCTCGCCGAGCGGCCGCTGCGGCTGCCCGTATCCCTGTCCCTGCCCGCGCTCGGGCGACTTGAACGCGGGACGCCGGTCGCCCGCGCGGTCGGACCCCCGCCTGTGTCCCCGCACCGCGCCGAGCATCGCGGCGAGGCGACCGTCGATCTCCGACCGATAATGCCGGCGGAGCGTCTCGTCGCGGATCGAGGCGACCAGATCGCGCATCCGCCGTTCGAGCTCCGCCCGACGCTCGGGCGTGTCGAGCGGCGCCCGCTCGGCCTCGCGCGACCAGATCACGTCGACGAGGGGCTCCGCGCGGGAGACCGCCGCCTGCAACGCGGCCGCGCCCGCGGTCC
>CAZVMY010000699.1:0-1332 GCA_964628955.1 uncultured Methylocystis sp. | reverse complement strand
TACTCGATCACGATGACTTCCGATCCGAGGCGCCGCCAGACCGAGCCGAGTTCGAGCCCGATCACGCCGGCGCCGATCAGCACCATCCGAGCGGGAACGGCCTTGAGCTCGATCGCCCCGGTGGACGAGACGACCACCTCCTCGTCGATCGTGATGCCCGGCAGGGTCGCCACGTCCGAACCGGTCGCGATCGCGATCGCTTTCGCTTCGAGGTCCTGCGTCGAGCCGTCTTCGGCGGTCACGCGGACCTTGCCCGGCGCCGTGATCGTGCCCAGCCCGTGGAAGCTCTCCACCTTGTTCTTCTTGAACAGGAAGCCGACGCCGTTGACGTTGGCGTCGACCGTCTCCTGCTTGTGCGTCATCATCTGCGGCAGGTTCAGCTCCGGTTTCGGCACGACGATCCCGAAATGCCCGAAGCCATGACCGGCCTCCTCGAACAGTTCCGTCGCGTGGAGAAGAGCCTTGGACGGGATGCAGCCGACGTTGAGGCAGGTGCCGCCATGCGTCGCGCGCTTCTCCACCACGGCCACCTTGAGGCCGAGCTGCGCCGCGCGAATGGCGCAGACATATCCGCCGGGGCCGGAACCGATGACGATCAGATCGTGGGGCATTGAAGCGGGTGACATCATTGTTTCACGTTCAAATTTGAGCGATCGATGTAGTCGGGTAGAAGCGTGCTGTCGTCGATGACGGCCTTCGACAACTGGTCCAGCGTAAGGTTCTTGACCTCCGACAGGTCAGCCCCCCGCAGGACAGTTCCGTCGAGGATCGCCCCTGCGAAATCGGCCCCGCGAAAGACCGCGTTCGTCGCATCCGCACCGGCCATGTTGGCGCCGCGAAGAGAGGCGCCGCTCAAGTCGATCCGTCTGACGAATGCACCATGGATGTCCAGCTTGCGCGTGGATTTCCGGCTGGCGATCGATTGCATCATGCGTCTCCCAGACGATCTCGAAGGATCTTCACGATCTCCGACACGTCGATCGGCGGTTCGTCTGCACCATAGTCGGTTGCTCCCTGTCTGATATAGGCCTGCAGGAGTTCGAAAACCGGGTCCGAGAGATCGGGAAAGCTTTTTGCAGTTTCGCGCAAGACGTAGATTGCCGCGAGCCGCACCTCGAGATTCGGATCACGGAGTTGCCCCGCGGCACGAATGAAGAGCTCCGTGACATAACCGCGCCGCGCAAGATCGGCCTGCATACTCGCGGACTTTGCCTGAGAAGACGCTGGTGACAGTTGCCTCCACGCCAGAAGTGCACCCACGCATGCCGCCAATGCAAGCGCGAGGTTCCTGACCAACTCGGATGCCGCGACCCAGCTAGCCACGGCCCCAAC
>CAZVMY010000698.1:0-1334 GCA_964628955.1 uncultured Methylocystis sp. | reverse complement strand
GCGCGAGATCCTCGTCGAGGCCGAGGACCACGACGCCGGCTGATCGGGGCCCTACAGCCGGGGATACATCGTCTGCCCGGCACACCAGCGCCAGCCGCCCGGCGAACGCTCGAAGACGCACATCGAAAGCAATGTGGCATTCGAGGTGGAGCCGCTCATGGTGATCCGGTCGTGCACGGTCACGGAGCAGACCGCCACCGCACCATAATCGTGCACCGACAGGTTCTCGAAGGTCTGGCTCTCGAACTTGAGCTGTCCCGAGGTGAACTGCGTGATGTAGCGGTCCTTGCCCAGCACCGCGCCCCGGCTGTTCACGTAGCAGAAGTCGGGATGCAGCAGCCGTTCGAAGGCGGCCCGGTCACGCGCGACCAGCGCTGCCGCCTTTGCCTGGAGAACCCCCAGAATGTCCTGTTCGAGCGACATCGTGCCTCCACGGCCCCTCTCAGGCGGGCTCCCGTTCTCGTTTCGCCATCATGTCGCGGAACGCCGGCCGCGCGTGGCAGGCGGCCAGCCAGTCGGCGACGCGCGGCGACGCATCGAACAGCGTCCGCGCCGGCATCGCATAGCGCACGACCTCGGCGAGGTTCACGTCCGCGACGGTGAAGCGCCCTCCCACGGGATGTCCCGTCGCGGCCAGCGCCGAATCTAGGAGGGCGAAGGGCGCGCGCAGGGCCTCGAGGGCGGCGGCTGCCACGACGGGATCGCGCTCTTCCGGCGGGCGAGCCGCCATGTGATAGAGGATCTGGATCGTGTGCGGCTCGAGCGCCGTGGCGGCCCACAGCGTCCACATCGCCATCCGGCCCTCTTCGGCCACGTCAGCCGGGCCGAGCGCGCCACCGTACTTGCGCGCGAGATAAAGGTTGATCGCCAACGATTCGTGCAGGATCAGCCCGTCATCATCGATCGACGGGATCTGCCCGGCCGGATTGATCGCGAGAAAGTCGGCCGAGCCTGTATGGAGTGGCGCACCAGCGGCATCGGGTTCGGGAACGCGATAGACCTGGACGACGGGGACATGCCGGAACGGAAGCCCCATCTCGCCGGCGAGCCAGATGTTGCGCGAGGCGCGCGAGCGATAGACGCCGTAGATGGTCAGCATGGCCCCCCGCCAGTCGGCATACCGCGATTTCCGCCCGGGCCGCGAATCTGCCACAGGTTGAAGTATAGTCTTCGCCGATGCCTCGTAAACGGCTGCAACGACCGGGTCTCCATGCCAGCACGTTCCGCCCATTCCCTCCCTACGGGTCTTGCCCTCCCCGCGGCCCTGGCGCTTTTCGTCGGGCTCGGCGCCTCCGCGTTCGGGCAGACCACGCCGCGGGCCGGAGCCCCGACCA
>CAZVMY010000697.1:0-1335 GCA_964628955.1 uncultured Methylocystis sp. | reverse complement strand
AGCACAACATGGATCTCGTGATGCGTCTGTGCCGCCCGGTGCATGTGATGGCGCAGGGCAAGGTGATCTGCTCGGGCACGCCCGCAGAGGTACAGCGCGATCCGCGCGTGCTCGACGCCTATCTCGGCGACCTGCCGGCATGACGCCGCTGTTCGAGGCCGCGGGCGTCGTCGCCGGTTACGTGCCGGGCCTGCCAATCGTGCAGGGCGCAAGCCTCGCGGTCGGCGCCGGCGAGGTGGTGGTGATCATCGGGCCGAACGGCGCCGGCAAGTCGACGCTCCTCAAGGCGCTCGCGGGCCTCTGCCGCTGGGAATCGGGCAAGGTCATGCTCGATGGCCGCGACGTCACCGGCCGGCCGCCGCATGATCTGGTCGCGGCCGGTCTCGCCTTCGTGCCGCAGACCGGCAACGTGTTCGCGACGCTGACCATCGAGGAGAACCTGATCGCCGGCGGGCATCCGGTGCCCGGCCGTCTGTCGGAGCGCCTCGCGGAGGCTTACGCGCTGTTCCCCGATCTGACCGCAAAGCGGCGCCAGCGCGCCGGCGTGCTCTCCGGCGGCCAGCGGCAGATGCTGGCAATCGCCCGCGCGCTCATGACCCGGCCGCGCCTCGTGATGCTCGACGAGCCGACCGCCGGTCTCGCGCCGAAGCTCGTCCTGCAGGTCTTTCAGGACCTGCACCGGCTGGCGGAGCGGGGCGTCGCGGTACTGGTGGTCGAGCAGAACGCCAAGCTCGCCCTTCGGTCGTCCGATCGCGGCTATGTTCTGGCGGAAGGGCGCAACCACGCGTCGGGACGAAGCGCCGCGCTGCTCGCCGATACCGCGCTGGCCGAAGCGTTCCTCGGCCAGCGCAGGCCGTCCACCGCCGGAGCGCACGCATGATCGGTCAGGCCTTCGCCGACGGCATTCTCACCGGCGCGATCATCGCGCTCGGCGCGATCGGCGTGTCGCTCAGCCTGCAGATCCTGCGCTTCGCCAATTTCGCCCATTCCGAGCTCATTACCTGGGGCGCCTATCTGGCGCTGGTGTTCGTCGCCTTCGTGGGCGCCGGCCAGCCGATCGGGCCCCTCTCCTTCGGCTGGCCGCTGATCGGCGCGATGCTCCTCGCAGCACTGCTGACGGGTGGCCTCGCCTGGCTGGTCGATCTCCTGATCTTCCGCCGGTTGCGAGAAGGCGGCGCGCATCCGCTCTCGATGGTCTTCGCGTCCTTCGGCGCGGCGCTGGTGATGCGCCATGTCGTGGTGCTGATCTGGGGTCACGGGACGCAGTTCTACACGCGCGAACTGCAGATGGCGGTCGAGATCCTGCCCGGCATCCGCGTCCTGCCGGACCAGGTC
>CAZVMY010000696.1:0-1340 GCA_964628955.1 uncultured Methylocystis sp. | reverse complement strand
CAGCTTGCAGAGGTCGACCGCCGCCTCGGTATGGCCCGAGCGCATCAGCACCCCGCCCTCCTTGGCGATCAGCGGGAAGACATGGCCCGGCGTCACGAAATCGCCCGCGCCCATGTTGCCGTTCGCCAGCGCCCGCACCGTGTTGCAGCGCTGCTCGGCCGAGATGCCCGTCGTCAGCCCGTGCTTGACGTCGACCGTCACGGTGAAGGCCGTGCCCAGCGGCGCATCGTTCGAGGACACCATCGGATCCAGCCGCAGGCGCCGGGCCTCGGATGCGGTCAGCGGCGCGCAGACGATGCCGCAGGTGTTGCGGATGATGAAGCCCATCTTCTCCGGCGTGCAGAGCGCCGCCGCGCAGATCAGATCGCCCTCGTTCTCGCGGTCGTCGTCGTCGGTCACGATCACGAGTTCGCCACGCGCGATCGCCTCGATCGCGGCGCGGACGCGAGACGCTGTTTCGATCATTCGGTCACCGGCATCACCTCAGGCTCCGCCCGCGTTAGCACAAGGGCCGGACCGGACCAAACCGTTGACGGATGACGGGCGTCGCGAATCGTGACTTGTCTCTCGACGGTTTTGCGGTTTAGATCAAAAAGTGAACAAAAGGACTTCGGATGGACAAGGCGGCCGACGATCTTCTCTCGGCCGCGTCTGGGCGCCGCTTCGCGACCATCCTCGCCGACCCGCCCTGGCAGTTTCAGAACAAGACGGGGAAGATCGCTCCCGAACATCGGCGGCTTGCCCGCTATGCCACGCTGTCTCTCGACGAGATCAAGGCACTGCCAGTCGCCTCAATCGCCGACGATCCGGCCCATCTCTACCTCTGGGTTCCGAACGCCTTGCTGCCTGAAGGGCTGGCGGTGATGCGGGCATGGGGCTTCGCCTACAAGTCCAACCTCGTCTGGCACAAGGTCCGCAAGGATGGCGGCTCCGACGGACGGGGTGTCGGGTTCTATTTCCGCAACGTCACGGAACTCGTTCTGTTCGGCGTGCGCGGCAAGGCCGCGCGGACACTGGCGCCGGGCCGGCGCCAGGTCAACATGATCGAGACGCGCAAGCGGGAACACTCGCGCAAGCCCGACGAGCAATACGAGATCATCGAGGCCTGCAGCCCGGGGCCCCGGATCGAACTCTTCTCGCGGGGCGTGCGGCGCGGCTGGACCGTCTGGGGCCATCAGGCCAACGACGCCTACGAACCGGACTGGAAGACGTACGCCTACAATTCCGCCGCCGGAAGATCGATCGCGGCGGAGGTCCAAGTCTCACTAACGTTCGGCCGACCCGGATGATCGGTCGGTCTACATGATTCACCCCACCTGCGCCCGATGGCGCAGGAAATG
>CAZVMY010000695.1:0-1347 GCA_964628955.1 uncultured Methylocystis sp. | reverse complement strand
GTTCGCCGAGCTGTTCCTTGGTGAGCGGCTGCGCGGTGTACTTCAGCGTCACGGCATCCGGCACGATGGTGTCCAGCCCAACAATGCGATCGGGATCGAGCGCCTTCTTCGGAAAGAATTCATCGCGGGTACGTTTGGCGATCTCAAGAGGCACGCCGACGAAATCGGCATAGACCTTGAGGGCCTCGTCGCTCGCATACATTGCGTCCACGGTTTCTCGGTAGGCGAGCATGAAGCGATCGAGCTGCTCCTTCTTGGACTGAAGCACCGACGTGTTCGTGATCAGCAGACGGACGGTCTGGTCCCGGAATGCCTGGGTGTTGTTTCCGGTCGCGATGACGCGGATTTCGCCCTTGCTGAGCTGTTCGAGGCCGAAGGGCGGCGCCGCCCAGCCGACGTCGATCTGGCCCGACATGACCTGCGTGAGCGTCGGAGCCGGCCCCCCGGTGGCGGTCAATTTCGCCTTCAGTCCGTTTTCCTTGACGAAGGCGTTGACGACGCCATGCGTCGAGGACCCGTTTGTCGAATAGGCGACTGTGCGCCCGTCGAAATCCTTCAGGGTTTTAACCGGTGAATCGGACTTCACGTACCAGTACAGATCTTGTCCGCCAGTCGTCTCGGCTCCGATGATACGGATCGGCGCGCCCTTGGAGAACGCCGAGAGCGCGCCCATGATGCCGCCGGCCACGCCGATGTCGACGCTGTTCGACAGCACGGCCTGCTGCGTCTCGCCGCCGCCTTGCGTGTACAGCATCTGAAGGTCGAGCTTGTGCTTCTTGAAGATGCCAAGCCGTGTGCCGATTTCGGCGACCGAGGTATCCCAGTTGCCGCGCTGGCCGACCGCGAGCTTAAGCTGATCCTGTGCGCTTGCCGGACCTGCCGCGAGTGACAGAAGACCGGCAAATGCGCCCGCCAGAACCGTTCGCTTCGTCAAGGTCATATCTTTCCTCCCTCATTTTTTGATGGTCATCGCAGATTTCTTGGATGCTGCGTTTGCCGTGCACGTTAGATCTTGAAGGCCTCCAACGTGGGAGCGGGAAACAGATCCTCGACGCCAAGGCGCCGCGACGACAAGCCATGCGTGTGATGCGCCTGAAGGAACGCGTCCAGCACGTGCCGGTTCGCCTCGACACCATAGGACCAGAAATCGTTGCCCATCAGCTTCTTCGCCGATTGCAACTGCTCCTCGACGAATGGCAGCGTAACCTTCGTGGCCGATGTATCGGTGAGCCGCGAGAGAGCGATCCGCTTCGACTGCTCGAACGCCTTCAGGAGAGCGGCCGGCAGCCATGGCTGGTCTTCGACGATCGTGCGTCGCGCACCGATCACATGCATGATCGGGAAGAT
>CAZVMY010000694.1:0-1352 GCA_964628955.1 uncultured Methylocystis sp. | reverse complement strand
TCGGACTCTGGGTGAAGATCCTGAAGGTTCCGCAACCGCTGCTCTATGGCGGCATCCTCGTCTTCGCGACGATCGGCACCTACGGCATCAGCCGCTCCTCGGTCGACCTGATCCTGCTCTATCTGATCGGTGGCATGGGCTACCTGATGCGCAAGTTCGACGTGCCGACGGCGCCGGTCATCATCGGCATGATCCTGGGGCCCCTGGCCGAGCAGGAGTTCCGCCGCGCGATGACGATCAGCCAGGGCGACCTGATGATCTTCCTCGAGAAGCCGCTGTCGCTGACGCTGCTGCTGATCGCGCTGCTCGCGCTTTTGGCCCCGCATCTGCTCCGCCTCATGCCGAAGCGGGCCGCGAGGGCTGCCTGAGCGGGCCTGCCCGCGCCCTTGTCACCACGCTCCGAAAGCGCGAACATCCCGCTCAAGACGACGGCACGCCAAGCGCCGCGACTCCTGGGAGGGACAGATGACCAACGACCGATTGGGACGGCCGTCGCGGCGCGACGTGATCAGGCAGACCGGCATCGCCGCGGCCCTCGCCGGCGTGGCGTCACCCGCGATCGTGACCCATGCGCTCGGCCAGTCGCGCTTCGACTGGAAACAGGCATCCGGAACGAAGCTCGACGTTCTCCTCGTCAAGAACCCGCGCTCGGATCTCCTGCAGCAGCACGAGAAGGAGTTCACGGAGCTGACGGGCATAACCGTCTCCTCCGAGCAGATTCCCGAGCAGCAGCAACGTCAGAAGGCACTCATCGAGTTCACTTCGGGGCGCCCGACCTTCGACGTCGTCATGCTGGCGCTGCACGTCCAGAAGCGGCTCTCGGCCAAGGGCAAATGGCTCGAGGACCTCCGGCCGATGCTGGCCGACGCGTCAGTTACGGCACCCGACATCGACTTCGGCGACTTCGGCAACGCCGGCCTGACATTCTCGACGCAGGCCGACGGTTCGCTGACGACGATGCCGCACTTCGTCGATTACTGGATGCTCTACTACAACAAGGAACTGTTCGAGAAGAAGGGTGTCGCCTACCCGACCAGCATGGACGAGGTGGTGACTGCGGCACAGAAGCTGAACGACCCTGCCGCGGGGATCGCGGGCTTCGTCTCGCGCGGATTGAAGAACGCCAACATCCCGGTCTGGACGAGCTGGCTGCTGGGCCAGGGCATCGAGACGGTGTCGGCCGAGGGTAAGCTGCTGACCGATACGCCGGAGGCGGTCTGGGCAGCCGAAATATACAAGCGGCTCAATCGCGAGTTCGCGCCGCCCGGTACCGTCGGGTTCAACTGGAACGAATGCCAGACGACGTTTGCCCAGGGCCGGGCGGCGATGTGGCTCGACGGCATCGGCTTCGC
>CAZVMY010000693.1:0-1353 GCA_964628955.1 uncultured Methylocystis sp. | reverse complement strand
CGGCCCCTCACCGGAGTTGGTTGCCTCGGCGGCTGCCGGGCCGACCCCTACCGTGTGCGTCATCCCGCTCTGGCGTCTGACAAACGTTTCCACCGCTTCGGCCAGCAGGCGATCGCGTGACGTCGATCGGGCGCGAGCAATCTCGTCCAATGCCGCGCTGACGTCGTTGGGGAGCTCGATGGTCATGATGCCCATGCTTCACCTCCGCTCGAACGATAGCCGATCGTTCCTAGCGATGCACGCCCACCGCGGCCGTCAGTCCCCCGTCGACCGGGAGGACGGCGCCGGTGACGTAGGATGCGGCGGGGCTCATGAGAAATCCGACCAGCGCAGCCACCTCCTCCGTCCGCGCGAAGCGCCCGGCGGGAATCTGGTTCTCCATGCGGTCGCGGTGCGCGGCATAGCCCGCGAGCATGTCGGTGTCGACGAAGCCGGGCGCGACGTAGTTCACCGTCACACCGCGCCGCGCCGTCTCGATCGCGAGCGTGCGGCAATAGGCCAGCAGCGCCGCTTTCGTCGCGGCATAGGCGCCGTTGCCCTGGCTCGCCTGCAGCGCGGCGACGGAGCCGATGGCGACGATGCGGCCGCTGCGGGCCCGCATCATGCCGCGGACGAGTGCCTTGCTCAGTCTCGTAAAAGACCAAAAATTGACCTGCATGGCGACCTCGGCCTTGTCCTGCGCCAGCATCATGGTCAGCGCATCATACGGCTGCCCCGCATTGTGGACGAGGCCCGCGTAGCCTTCGTCCTCGAGCTGTCCGGCAAAGATGTCGACGGCACTTTGGTCGGAGAGATCGAGCGGCAGGGCGCGCACCGGGCGTCCGGCTGTCGAGAGTTCGGCCGCCAGCGCGGCCGCCTGGTCGGCGGAGGCCCTGTAGGTGAAATCGACGCGATGGCCGGCCGAGTGCAGAGCCTTGACGATCGCGGCGCCGACGCCTCTCGCGCCACCGGTGACGAGAATCCCTCCGGTCATGCAGGCTCCGCTGCGACGATGAGGCAGGTGTTCTGACCACCGAAGCCGAAGGAATTGGACAGCACACGTGTCACGGCGGCGTCCCGCGCCACGTGCGGCACCACGTCCATGGCGATCATCGGATCGGGTGCGTGATAGTTGATCGTCGGCGGGATCCGGCCGGTCCGGATCGTCAGCAGCGAGAACACCGCCTCGATCGCACCGGCGGCCGTGAGGGTATGCCCGATCATCGATTTGTTCGAGGAGATCGGTGGCGCATCGGCACCGAACACCGCGACGCAGGCCATCGCTTCCATCTTGTCGTTCTCTGGCGTGGACGTTCCGTGGGCGTTGATGGTGTCGATGGCATCCGGCAACAGCGAGGCGTCGTCGAGGGCGGC
>CAZVMY010000692.1:0-1355 GCA_964628955.1 uncultured Methylocystis sp. | reverse complement strand
CGCGCCGAAGAAGCCGCTCGCCAGCATCATGTAGAAGGTGCGCGCCGCTTCGGCCACGGCATCCGGACCGACGCTATGGCGCGTTCCCTCGCCGGCCCGCAGGAACGCCACGTCCTGCGAGACGATGGCCTGGAGTTCCCGGTCGAGCGCAGCGACGTCGATCGCGTCGTCCATGGCATCCCCCCTGACGAAACCCTGCTCCCGAAATACCGCAAACCGATGACAAACCGCGCCCCTGTCAGCTCCCCGCGCCGGCCTTCCTGACGAACCGGTCGTCGAACGTCTTCGCCACCTCGACATTCGCTGCCGCGATCTCGGGATCGAGGGTCCGGAGCATGTCGTAGACGCTCTTCATGCCGTCAGGTCCGACGATGCCGGTGCGTGAATAGCTCTCGAGCGAGGCCTGTACCGCCTTGAGATAGAGCGGCTTGTCGCCGAGGTGGTATTCCGGCGGCACGAGATCGGCGACGGCGTCGGGCGTCGCGGTCGCGAGCCATTTCAGCGATTTGACGAAAGCGTTCGCCAGCCGCTGCGCCGTCACCGGGTTGCGCTCGATGAAGTCCTGCCTGGTGTAGAGCACGGCGGCCGGGTTGGAGCCGCCAAAGAGCGCCCTGGTGCCGGCCTCGGTGCGCGTGTCGATGATGATCGTGATGTCGCCGTCGCCTTCCAGCTTGGCGATGACGGGATCGAGATGGGAGATCACGTCGATCTCGCCCTTCTTCATGGCGGCGACCGCGCTGGCGCCGGCGCCGACGCCGATGAACGACGCGTCGGTCGGCTTCAGCCCGGCCTTCACCATGGCGTACTGTACGGTGATGTAGGTGGACGAGCCCGGCGCCGTGACGCCGACCTTCAGCCCCTTGAAGTCCGCCGCCGACTTCACCTTGCCGGCGAGGTCCTTGCGCACGCCGATGCCGATCGCCGGGAAGCGGCCGAGTTCCACGATGGCGCGGATGTCCTGGCTCTTGGCCTGCATCCGGATGGTATGTTCGTAGGCGCCGGTGACGACGTCGACCGAGCCGCCGACGAGCGCCTGAAGAGACCGCGCGCCACCGCCGAAATCGTTGATCTCGATGGTCAGCCCCTCCTCCGTAAAGAAGCCTTTCCGCTCCGCCACGGTGAGCGGCAGGTAATAGAGCAGCGCCTTGCCGCCGACGCCGAGCGTCAGTTTCGGCTTCTCCGGCGCCGTCTGCGCGAGAGCCGGGCCGGCGAACGGAGCGGCGGCCAGACCGGCGGCAAAAATCCTGCGCGTGATCGACATCGATGTCTCCCTCAGACGTTTCTTATGTCGCGGTCCGGGTTTCTCCCGGCCGCCAGACGAGCAGGCGCTGCTCGATCCGTGTGACGACAAGATC
>CAZVMY010000691.1:0-1384 GCA_964628955.1 uncultured Methylocystis sp. | reverse complement strand
AACCGATCGAGTTCGGCGAGCATGACGTCGGGCCGGAACAGGAGATAGCCTGCGTTCCAGAAATAGCCCTCGGTCACGTAGGCCTTTGCGCGCTCCAGATCGGGCTTCTCGACGAAGGAGCCGACGGCAAAGGCCGCTGTCTCCGGAATAGGATCGGCCGGCCGGATGTAGCCGTAGCTGGTCGCGGGCGCGGTCGGTCGGATGCCGATCGTGACGATCCGGCCATCCATCGCGGCCGGCAGGCCGGCGAGGCAGACGGCGGCAAAAGCGTCGTCGTCGTCGATCAGATGGTCGGAGGCCATGATCAGCACGGCGCCGCCGCGGTCCGCGGTATGGCAGGCGGCGACTGCGACCGCGGCTGCCGAGTCGCGCCGCATGGGCTCGAGAACGATGTCGGCATCGACCCCTGCCTCGATCAATTGTTCGGCAATGATGAACCTGAAATCGGCGCTGCCCAGCACCACCGGACGGCCGAAGCCCTTGCGGCCGGCAACCCGGCGTGCGGTGAGCTGGAACGTGGAATATCCCTTGCCGCCGACCGCGATGAACTGCTTCGGCATGCTCTCGCGCGAGGCCGGCCAGAGGCGCGTTCCGGAGCCGCCGCACATGATGACGGGGGTGATCTCGTGAATCGCGGGGCCCATCGGGTTGGCCCGCCCGCTTTGGGGGGCGACCGCCGGTCGGGTCAATCGGCGGATGGCGCTCATGGTGACCGACGCGCGGAGATGGGCGCAGCGCGTTTGCGCTGCGTCGGCCGGGTCGCGGAGCGCAGCAGATCTTGGCTAAGGTGTCCAGATGGTTTATATCGAAACCAATTCGTCCGGGCTTTCCTTTTCGCGTGTGCCGCGCAAAAGTGCGGTGAAACGCAAAAGGTCGCCTCAAGACCGCAATCTGCCAGGGAGAGACCGCCGATGCCCACCTACAAGGCGCCCGTCGAGGAAACGCTGTTCCTGCTGAACGACGTCTTCGGCATCGAACGATACAACAACCTTCCGGGCTTCTCGGACGTCACGCCGGACATGATGGAAGCGATCCTCGGCGAGGCGGCCAAGCTCGCGGAAGAGATCATGGCGCCGCTGAACCGGGTCGGTGACAAGGAAGGCTGCGCGCGCCATGCCGACGGCAGCGTGACCACGCCGAAGGGCTTCAAACAGGCCTATGACGCCTATCGCGAAGGCGGCTGGATGGGCCTTTCGGCCGATCCCGAATACGGCGGGCAGGGCCTGCCCTATACGCTCGGCGCCGTCGTCAACGAGTTCGCCTCCGCCTCCAACATGGCGCTCGCGATGTATCCGGGCCTGACCATGGGCGCCGTCGCAGCGCTGCACACCCACGCCAGCGACGACCAGAAGCGGACCTATCTGCCCCGGATGATCGAGGGCAC
>CAZVMY010000690.1:0-1390 GCA_964628955.1 uncultured Methylocystis sp. | reverse complement strand
GATAGGTGTCCGGGTCGTCGAAGTTGACCGTCTTCTTGACGAAGCGCAGGCCGAGCGTCCCGGTGTAGAACTGGACGTTGCGGCGCGGATCGCCGGCGATGGCCGTGACGTGATGGATGCCGTTCGAAACGCTCATGATGCCGGTTCCCTGTCAGGAGAAGTCTGCCACTGACTCCAATCTGGCGACCCCGCAATTCGTCTGCCAGAGCGACAAGGATGGATTGCGTCGCTGCAATTCGTCATTCGGGTGCGTCGACGGCAACCGTTTCCGCTGACCCATGGTTAACCGTGCGGGCGCCGTAGCCCGGCGCGTTAACGCCTCGGCAATCCGCGGGCCGCGATAACCTTACCCGACGGGGCGAGTCCCCGGACGAAAAAGCGGGCGCGTGATCATGCAGACGGTCTTGTTCGATGGAATCCTGCCACCCGACGGTGCGATGGAGGCGATCGTCGCTTCCGGCACGCTGCTGTCCGACGTCCGCACGGTCACGGCCGCCCGCGGACTGATGTCGCGCGAGGAGGCGGAGTTCCTGCTGGAGCTGGACCGCTCGCCCAAGGTGAACGGCGCCGAGTGGCAGGCCTTCCTCGTTCACGCGATCGCCGATTTCGTGGTCTGGCAGAGCCGTCCGACGGGCCGCGTCAGCGAGGCCGACGCCGACTGGCTGCTCGGCGTGATCGGCGACATGCCGACCGGCAACGGCATGGCGATCGCCTTCGCGATCGTGCGCGAAGCCGAGACCGTTCCGTACAGGCTGCTGGAGGCGGTGATGCGCGCCGGCGTCGGGCGCGCGCTGCTGGTCTGAGCGGCCGCGTTTACGGCCATACCGCGCTCCTCTACAAGCCCGCAACCGGCCGCATCGCTGCCGGCGGGGGAGCGCGATGTTCAAGAAGATCCTGATCGCCAACCGCGGCGAGATCGCCTGCCGGGTCATGAAGACCGCGCGGCGCATGGGGATCGGCACCGTCGCCGTCTTCTCCGAGGCCGACCGTGACGCGCTGCACGTCGCGATGGCGGACGAGGCGGTGTTCATCGGCCCGGCGCCGGCCAGCCAGTCCTATCTCGTCATCGAGCGGATCGTCGCGGCCTGCCGCGAGACCGGCGCCGAGGCGGTGCATCCGGGATACGGCTTCCTGTCGGAGCGCGAGGCCTTCGCACAGGCTCTGGCCGACGCCGGGATCGTCTTCATCGGCCCCAATCCCCGGGCCATCGCGGCCATGGGCGACAAGATCGAATCGAAGAAGTTTGCCAACGCGGCGGGCGTCTCGACCGTGCCCGGTCATCTCGGCGTGATCGAAAGCGCCGCGGAGGCCAGGCGGATCGCCGAGACCATAGGGTATCCCGTGATGATCAAGGCTTCCGCCGGCGGCGGCGGCAAGGGCATGCGCATCG
>CAZVMY010000689.1:0-1396 GCA_964628955.1 uncultured Methylocystis sp. | reverse complement strand
GCCTTGTGCAGGGCGCTCATCCCCGATGAGGCGGACGGCCCCAGTCGCGCGATGCTGCGCCATATCGATGCCGTCGGAGCCCTGGCGCCGCCGATCTGGCGGTTCGAGGTCGGCGCAACGCTCGTCGTCGCAGAACGCAGGGCCCGGATGACGCGGCAGTATCGGCTTGAAGCCCTCTCCGTATGCCTCAACCTTCCGATCGAAGAAATCGAGCTCAGCCGTACGCGTCTGTTCGTCGACTGCGTTGCCTTGGCAGATCGTCATCGCTTGACGGTCTACGATGCAAGCTATCTTTGGACGGCCCTTACGACAGGTTTTCCTCTAGCCACCGCCGACAAGTCCATGCGTCGCGCGGCCGAGGCCGAAGGCATCGAGGTTCTGTGATGCGCACCGCCGATACCGAGATCCTGATCGTCCCGGGCTGGACCAACTCCGGCCCCGAGCACTGGCAGTCGCGCTGGCAGTCGCGGCTGCCGACGGCACGGCGCGTCGAGCAGGACGACTGGAACCGGCCGCAGGTTTCGACATGGGTGCCGCGCATCGTCGCGGCGGTTCGTCAGGCGAAGGCCCCCACCGTCATCATCGCGCATAGCTGCGGCGCCCTGGCCGCCGTCATCGCCGCTGCCGATCTGCGCGGCACCGCCCTGTCCGGCCTTTTCCTGGTTGCACCGCCCGGCGCGCGGATCATCCTCGAGAGCGAGGTCATCGACCACGCCTTCGCGCATCCGCCGCGCGATCCGCTTCCGGTCCCCTCAATCGTCATCGCGAGCCACACCGACCCGAACTGCCCGATCCTCGAAGCCGAGGAATGGGCCTATGCCTGGGGCTCGGCCTTCGTCGATGCCGGCGATGCGGGGCACATCGACACCGCGAGCGGCCACGGCCCCTGGCCGGAAGGGCTGATGCGCTTCGCCGGGTTCATGAAGCGGCTCGGCGAGCAGTCCGTCGCCTGACACGAAAAGGCCGCCCGGAGGCGGCCTCGATCGGTCTGCCGAATACGCCGGTCCTTAGAGCGGAATCCGGTCAGGTTGCATCGTATCCTGCAGCGCTGAAGTAGTTGGCGCATTCGGCTGGCTGGAAGTGGTCGAGGATGCGGCCGATGGCGTCCCAGAGGCCGCCAATGGTTCGCTCGGCGGCCTTCCGCAGCAGTGTCTTGAGCTTGGCGAAGGCGTTCTCGATCGGGTTGAAGTCGGGACTGTAGGGCGGGAGGTAGCGCAGCTCGGCGCCGACGGCCTCAATCATCTCGCGCACGCGCGGCCCTTTGTGGCTGGAGAGGTTGTCCATAACGACGACGTCGCTGGGGCGCAGTTCCGGGACCAGCACCTTTGCGACATAGGTCTCGAAGGCATCGCGGTTGATCGGCCCATCGAGCACCCAGGGAGCGATGAAGCCGCGA
>CAZVMY010000688.1:0-1402 GCA_964628955.1 uncultured Methylocystis sp. | reverse complement strand
TGAAATCGGCGCCCGCGCCATAGCCCTTGGCGAGGTCGCCGGGCACGGTGCAGCCGCCATCGCCGCAGACGAGGCCCTTGAGGCCATGGGCCGCGTCGGCGCATTCGATGATCGCCGAGAGCTGCGGATAGCCGACGCCGGTCATCTTGCGCGTGGTGCAGACCGAGCCCGGCCCGATACCGACCTTGACGATGTCGGCGCCGGCCAGCACCAGCGCCTCGGTCATGTCGCCGGTGACGACGTTTCCGGCCATGACGATCGCGTCCGGATTCTCGTCGCGGATGCGCTTCACCATGTCGATGAAGCTTTCGGTGTAGCCGTTGGCGACGTCCATGCAGATCATCGGGATCGCGACCTCGGCCCTGACGGCCGCGAGCTTCTCGTGATCGGCCTCGTTGGTGCCGACGGTGTAGAAGGTGTTGGCGCTGTCTTCCGACCGGAAGAACTCGATCAGCGTTTCGGCCGGGTAGTGCTTGTGCAGGGCGACCATGGCGCCGAAACGCTTCAGCGCGCGCGCCATCGGAATGGTGCCGGTGACGTCCATGTTGGCGGCGATCAGCGGAAAGCCGGTCCAGCTGCGCTGGGCATGGCGGAACGGAATCTCGCGCTCGATCTCGACGTTGGCGCGCGACGCCAGCGTCGAGCGCTTGGGACGGATGAGCACGTCCTTGAAATCGAGCTTGGGGTCGTTCTCAATCCGCATGGCAGGACCTGCTGGTGCCGTCCCGAGGTGGGCAGGCGGGCGACTATGCCAAGCCCGGCGCCCCGCCCAAACAAAAAAAGAGCGCCGGCGAACCGGCGCTTTGGAAGTTGGGGTGTCGAGAGGAGGAACTCGACGACCCATGCAATAGGAGGGCCGTCACTGTAAGGATGTGCGTGGGAGTACACGGGCTTTCAGGAACGCGATGATCCGCATCACGCCGGCACTGGCCATCGACGAGCGCGAGATTTCCGAGAGCTTCGTGCGCGCATCGGGACCCGGCGGCCAGAACGTCAACAAAGTGGAGACGGCGGTCGAACTCCGGTTCGACGTGCGCCGCAGCGCCTCGCTGCCAGACGCCGTCGCGATCCGGCTGATGAAGCTGGCCGGCCGACGCCTCACCAAGGACGGAGTGCTCGTCATAGAAGCGCAGCGCTTCCGCACCCAGGAGCGCAACCGCGCCGACGCGCTCGATCGGCTTGTCACGCTGATCCGCGAGGCAGCGGCGCCCCCGCCGCCGCCGCGCCGAGCGACGAAACCGACCAAGGCGTCGAAGGAACGCCGGCTGGCCGGCAAGACCATCCGGGCCAAGGTGAAGAGTTTGCGGGGTGGGAGGCCGGAGGAGGAGTAGACGCTCGGAGGGCAGTCGGCAGTCGGCAGTCGGCAGTCGGCAGTCGGCAGTCGGCAGTCGGCAGTCGGCAG
>CAZVMY010000687.1:0-1419 GCA_964628955.1 uncultured Methylocystis sp. | reverse complement strand
CCGGGTGCTCGACGCCGGGGGGCCGAAGACCCGCGTCACCGTGCTCGACGTCAACGGAGCGATGCTTGCGGTCGGGCGCGATCGCGCGCTCGCCAAGCGCGTCGGCCGGCGGATCGACTTCACCGAGGCCAATGCCGAGAGCCTGCCGTTCGGCGACGCGCGGTTCGACGGCTACACGATCGCCTTCGGCATCCGCAACGTGCCCAGAATCGACCGCGCCCTGGCCGAAGCGCACCGGACGCTGCGGCTCGGCGGGCGTTTCGTCTGCCTCGAGTTCGCGCCCGTCGAAACGCCGATTCTGGACAAAGTCTACGACGCGTACTCGTTCAACGTCATTCCGGCGCTGGGACGGGCGGTCACGGGCGACGGCGAAAGCTATCGTTATCTCGTCGAATCGATCCGGCGTTTCCCGGTGCCCGATGCGTTCTCGGCGATGATCGCCCATGCCGGTTTCGCTCGGGTCGAGCATCGGGCGCTTTCCGGCGGCATCGTCAACATCCATTCGGCCTGGAAGCTCTGAAGGCCCGCCCGTGATCCGTACGATCCGTCACGCCCTGCGGCTGTTGCGCGTCGGCTTCGTGCTGGTGCGCGAGGGCGTATTCTCGCACATCGATCCGGCCTCGGCGCCGTCCGATGCGCGGTTGCCGCTGGCCGCGGCCCGCCTGTTCGCGCGGCGCACGTCGGGCGGCAGCGCGGCGACGCTCGCCAACGCGCTCGCCCGGCTCGGGCCGAGCTACGTCAAGTTCGGGCAGTTCCTCGCGACCCGGCCGGACGTGGTCGGCACGCGGCTCGCCTCCGACCTCGAAGCGCTCCAGGACCGGCTGCCGCCCTTCGAGCAGCTGATCGCGATCCAGATCACGGAGACGACGCTCGGTCGGCGGCTCGGCGACGTCTTCGCCGCCTTCGGCCCGCCCGTCGCCGCCGCCTCGATCGCGCAGGTGCACAAGGCGCGGCTGCACGACGGATCGGACGTCGCAGTCAAGGTGCTCCGGCCGGGCGTCGCGCGGCGCTTCCGGCGCGACCTGGATTCCTTCTATTTCGCCGCCGACATCGCGCGGCGGTACCTTCCGGGCATGGATCGGCTCAAGCCGGTCGATGTGGTCGACGTCCTCGCGCGATCGGTTGCGATGGAGATGGATCTGCGGCTCGAGGCCGCCGCGCTGTCGGAAATGGCCGAGAACACGCGCAAGGACCCCGGCTTTCGCGTCCCCCGGCCGGATTGGGAACTCACCGGTCGCGACGTGCTGACCATGGAATGGATCGACGGCGTGCCGCTGTCGGACCTGCCGGCGCTGCGCGCCGCCGACCACGACCTCGAGGCGCTTGGCCGCACCGTCATCCAGTCTTTTCTGCGCCACGCGATGCGTGATGGCTTCTTCCACGCCGACATGCATCAGGGGAATCTGTTCGCCGATGCCG
>CAZVMY010000686.1:0-1419 GCA_964628955.1 uncultured Methylocystis sp. | reverse complement strand
GCGTTCGACATCGCGCTCCACAGGTCCAAACCCTTGATGCGCTGCGCCGCCCAGTCGGCGGAAATCTCGTCGCAGGACATCCCCCACACCTTCTCGGTGTAGGTCTTGAAGAAGATCGAGAACAGCCGTTCGCCGAACTGGTTCGCGACCCAGTCGTGGAACGTCTCCGGCTTCTCGTGCGGGAAGGCCTGCTTGTAGAGATACGAGAGCACGCACATCGTGCTCTCGACATAGCCGAGGTTGTCCAGCGCCTCGAAGGCTTTCAGCGGATAGGAGTAGTATTTACCGCCATAGTAGATGCGTGACAGGCGCGGCCGTTCGATGAAATCGTCCGGGAGGATCTCCTTCCAGAGGTCGACCACTTCCTTCGACTTCGAGAAGAACCTGTGTCCGCCGATGTCGAACAGGAAGCCCTTGTAGTTCACCGTTCGGCTGATGCCGCCGACCTGATGCGGGTCGGCCTCGATCACGGTGGTGGTCGCGCCGTCCTTCGTGAGGAGATAGGCCGCCGTCAGGCCGGCCGGCCCTGCGCCGATGACGAAGGCGTCGCTGTGCTGAAGCTGAGGCATGACCGTCCCGTGAAGCGCGCGATCCGGCGCCTTCGCGCCGTCCGTCCGGGTTCGACCCCCGAAACCCGTGCGAGACGGTACGTCTCAAGCGTAAAGAAAGGCTGGATGCGATCGCGCAGCGGCCGCGTCAGAGACCAGATCAGCCGCCGCACCGCTCCTTAACGGGGGCGAAACACCGCGGGCGCTAGGGTCGCGGCGCTGCCCCAGCGGCGGCCCTTCACGGCTTTTTCCGGCGAGCGATACCCTTGAGCACCGCATCCCTGTCCGAAGACCCGCCGGCGCGGTCGCTGCTGGAGCGCCTCGCCGGCCTGCCGCTGTGGGTTTGGTGTTTCGTCACCTGGACCGTCATCGCGCTGCGCACGCTGTCGCAGCGGCTGCCGACGCTGGCGGATCATCTGGGCGATACCGACGACGCGCTCCGGCTCTCGAACGTCCGCGACCTGCTGGCAGGCCAAAGCTGGTTCGATCTCGTGCAGTGGCGCATCGCGCCGCCGGACGGGCTGTCGCTGCACTGGTCGCGGCTGCTCGACGCGCCGCTCGCCGCGTTGCTTGCGCTTCTCCGGCTCCTGTTGCCGGTCGAGACGGCCGAACTGGTGCTGCGCGCCGTCTGGCCGCTGCTTCTGCTGATGCCACTGGTGTTCGTGGTGGCGCGCGCGGCTGCGCGGCTCGGCGGCAAGGAGGCGGGATATTGCGCGCTGATGCTGCTGGCGCTGGCCGGATTCGCCACCGCGCAGTTCCTGCCGGGCCGGATCGATCATCACAACCTCATGATCCTGTCCGCGGTGGGCACGATCATCCTGCTCGGGCAGATGAACGCGCAGCGAAAGCCCTATTCGCGGGCGGCGGCGGA
>CAZVMY010000685.1:0-1427 GCA_964628955.1 uncultured Methylocystis sp. | reverse complement strand
CTCTCGGCGTGGTCCGGGCGCGGCATTCAGCGCATCGACGGCGGTGCGCTGACCGGGTCGGGAAACGCCGGCCTGCTTCTGCCGGCCGGTCGTGACGGCCCGGCGTTCCTCGTCTTCAGGAACTACGACGCCGCCTATTCCTACAACGGCGCCGACAGCTATGCGCTGGCGATCTCGCTGCTGTCGGACCGCCTGAAGGGTCGCCCCGGCATCGTCACGCCCTGGCCGACGGATGACCCGCCGCTCTCGCGCGCCGAACGGCGCGAACTGCAGCGCCTGCTGACCGCGCGCGGTTACGACGTTGGCCAGCCGGACGGCGCGATCGGCGCGCTGACCCGCGCCGCGATCCGGGACGTCGAGGCGAAATCCGGCATGCCGCAGACCGGCCGGCCGGGCGGCAAGGTCCTCGCCGCGCTGCGCGGCCGCTGAACGTTCGTCGGCTTGCGTCGTCCGGAGGCGCCCCGTAGAGACCGCTCACGCTGTCCATCCGGGGTGCATCATGGCCAAGTCCTTCAATCTCCTCCTCCTGCCGGGCGACGGCATCGGCCCCGAGGTGGCGAAGGTGGCGGCCGAGGTGGCCCACTGGTTCGGCGCTGCCGGCATCGCCCGCTTCGAGGTGGAGAGCGATCTCGTCGGCGGCGCCGCTTATGACGCGCATGGCGTCGCCATCACCGATCAGACCATGGCGCTGGCGCAGGCGGCCGATGCCGTGCTGTTCGGCGCCGTCGGCGGTCCGAAATGGGCGGATGTCGCCTACGAGCACCGGCCGGAGGCCGGGCTGCTGCGGCTGCGCAAGGACATGGGTCTCTTCGCCAACATCCGGCCGGCGGTCTGTTATCCGGCGCTGGCCGATGCGTCGAGCCTGAAGCGCGAGGTGATCGAGGGGCTCGATCTCGTGATCGTGCGCGAACTCACCGGCGGCGTCTATTTCGGCGAACCGAAGGAGATCGTGACGCTGGAGAACGGCCAGAAGCGCGCCGTCGACACGCAGGTCTACACCACGCACGAGATCGAGCGGATCGCCCGCGTCGCCTTCGACCTCGCGAAGGTCCGCCGCAACAAGGTGACCTCGTCCGAGAAGCACAACGTGATGCGCTCGGGCGTGCTGTGGAAACAGGTCGTGACCGAGCTGCATGGCCGCGAATATCCCGAGGTGACGCTGGAGCATCATCTGGCCGATGCCTGCGGCATGCAGCTCGTGCGCTGGCCGAAGCAGTACGACGTCATCGTCTGCGACAACCTGTTCGGCGACATGCTGTCCGACGTGGCAGCCATGCTCACCGGCTCGCTCGGCATGCTGCCCTCGGCGGCGCTGGGTGCCCCCGATCCCGCGACCGGCCGGCGGAAGGCCATGTACGAGCCGGTGCATGGTTCGGCGCCCGACATCGCGGGCCGGGGTCTCGCCAACCCGATCGCGATGATCGGCT
>CAZVMY010000684.1:0-1428 GCA_964628955.1 uncultured Methylocystis sp. | reverse complement strand
CGCACCGATCATCGTCCGGCAGATCTTAGAGGTGATCCGCGAGTTGAACGAGAAGGAAGGAATGACCGTCTTCCTGGTCGAGCAGAACGCCTTCCACGCCCTGAAGCTCGCCCACCGCGGCTACGTGATGGTCAACGGCCTGATCACGATGTCGGGCACAGGCCAGGAATTGCTGACCCGGCCGGAAGTGAAGGCGGCCTATCTCGAAGGCGGGAGGCACTGATGCAGGGGATTCTCTACGAGGAACCGTCGGCGCTGCTCTTCGTGCTCGTCACGGGGGTCATGGGCGGGCTCGCCGCGTTCCAGACCGGACGCGCGGTCGCGCAGACCTGGCGTCCCGCGAGCGTCCTGCTGCCCTACATGCTGTTGCTCGGCGTCGCGGTGCGGTTCCTCCACTTCGCGCTGTTCGAGGGCACAATGCTGGCGCCGCACTACTATCTGGTCGACACGGCCATCCTGCTGGTCGCGGCGTTCCTCGGCTGGCGCGTGCGCCGTGCCCGGCAGATGGCGACCCAGTACAGCTGGATCTACGAGCGCGCCGGTCCTTTCGGCTGGCGCCTCAAGACTGCCTGAGCGGGCGTGCAAACTGCTGCCCCGGCTGACGAAAAGCTTGGTGATTTCGAGTGACATCCGCCCAGAAACCCGCTCTAGTCCCGTGATCGGGGACGGATATCGCATCGACCGTGACAGGCGCGGTGAAGGCCACAAGACGAAGCCTGAATCGACTGTGACCCGCAGAACGAGATATGGGAGAGACTGCATGAAGAAGACACTCCTCGCCGGCCTCGCGCTCGGCGTCGCCCTGATGGGCAGCGCGCAGGCGCAGGATCTCAAGATCGGCATCCTTGGCCCGATCACCGGGCCCAACGCCGCCTTCGGCAAGCAGCTGACGGACGGCGGCGATCAGGCGATCGCCGACATCAACGCCGCCGGCGGCATGCTCGGCCGCAAGCTGGTCGCAGTACGCGGCGACGACGCGTCGGACCCCAAGCAGGGTGTTTCGGTCGCGAACAAGATGGTCTCCGAGGGCGTGAAGCACCTCGTCGGACCCTTCAACTCGGGCGTGACGATCCCGGCGTCCGAGGTCTATGCCGAGAACGGCGCGATGCTCATCACGCCGTCGGCAACGAATCCGAAGGTCACCGAACGCGGCCTGTGGAACGTGTTCCGCACCTGCGGCCGTGACGACCAGCAGGGCGCCGTCGCCGCCGAATATCTCGTCAAGAACTTCGCCGGCAAGAAGGTCGCCGTCGTCCACGACAAGACCCCTTATGGCCAGGGCCTGGCTGACGAGACCAAGAAGGCCATGAACGCCAAGAACGTCCGCGAAGTGCTCTACGAGGGCGTGAACGTCGGCGAGAAGGACTTCTCGGCCCTCGTGACCAAGATCAAGACCGCCGGTGCCGACGTCGTCTACTGGGGCGGACT
>CAZVMY010000683.1:0-1444 GCA_964628955.1 uncultured Methylocystis sp. | reverse complement strand
GCAGATCGGGCAATCCAGCGGGTGGTTGATGAGCAGGAACTCCATCACCCCTTCCCGCGCCTTCCGCACCATCGGCGAGCGGGTCGAGACGACCGGCGGCTCGCCGTTCGGTCCGGGACGCAGATCGCGCACGGCGACGGCACAGGAGGCCTGGGGCTTCGGCGGCCCGCCCTTCACTTCGACCAGGCACATCCGGCAATTGCCGGCGACCGACAGTCGTTCGTGAAAGCAGAAGCGCGGAATCTCCGCGCCCGCCATCTCCGCCGCCTGCAGCAGCGTGTAATGCGGCGGAGCATCGACCTCGACGTCGTCGATGATCAATTTCGTCATGCGGGGCTCCGTCGACGGTCGCGGCGGGCCTGCGCCCGATCCTCGATCCGTTCCAAGCTACGGCCTGTCTTTAACAAGCGGACGGCGGAACGCCATCCCCATTTTGCTGCGCTGCGACGGCGTGATCTCACCGCCGAAGCGGCGGCGGTCCAGAGCCGGCGATCGCGGGGTCGTCGGGGCGCGGCGCACGGGTCGCGACCCGCGGCTGCTCGGCGAGCGCTTTGAGGTCTGCGAGCGACCGGTTGGCCTCGTCGACGTCGCCCGGCGGCAGCGCGAGCTCGCATGCCGTTGCGCCGCCATCGACGATGAAGCGCCGTTCGGAGACGAGCGTGCCGGGATTGGCCGCAAGCGTCTCCAGATAGACGCGCACCGTCCGGTCGTCGCGATGCGGCCCGCACTGCTCCTGCACGACCTCCGTCGACTGGCGCAGCGGCGCTTCCAGCGTCACGCCGGTCGTGTTGGCGCCGACGACCTTCGTGCCGCGCGTCTGCGCCCGGTCGATGATCGCGTCCTGGACCCGCCGCGGCGAGGCGTTGATCGCGATCTGCGGCCGGCCCGCGCTGACGACGGGCGCCGGCTCGGCCGGCAATGGCTGGACAGAAGCCTGCCGAGCGCCGAACGGGTTGCGGAACGGACTGCCGCCCGCGTTGCAACCGGCGAGACCGGTAGCCAGCGCCAGCCAAGCCACCAAACGCAACGATCTGCGCATCACGATCCTCCGATCATCGCAGGTTGCGATCCACGACGCATCATTCCGCTGCCATGAGCCGGACGGGCTCGTCGTGCGGATTGGCCGCGTAACGGTCGATCCGCGCCTCGATCTCGTGCCGGAAATGGTTGATCAGGCCCTGAACCGGCCAGGCCGCCGCGTCGCCCAGCGCGCAGATCGTGTGACCCTCCACCTGCTTCGTCACCTCGAGCAGCATGTCGATCTCGCGCTTCTGGGCCCGGCCGTCCGCCATACGGGTGAGAACCCGCCACATCCAGCCCGTGCCCTCGCGGCACGGCGTGCACTGGCCGCAGCTTTCGTGCTTGTAGAAGTAGCTCAGCCGCGCGATCGCGCGCACGATGTCGGTCGACTTGTCCATGACGATCACGGCCGCCGTTCCAAGAC
>CAZVMY010000682.1:0-1445 GCA_964628955.1 uncultured Methylocystis sp. | reverse complement strand
GGTGGAGCCGCCGAGTTCCTGCAGCATCTTGGTGGCGATCGAGGCCGAGTGGAAGGCGGGCATCACCAGCACGTTGGCGGGGCCGGTGAGGCGGCAGAACGGGTATTGCGCCATCAGGTCCCGGTTGAGCGCCACGTCCGCCGCCATCTCGCCGTCGTACTCGAAATCGACGCGGGTCTTGTCGAGCAGGCGTACGGCCTCGCGCACGCGCTCGGAGCGCTCGGCCTCGGGATAGCCGAAGGTCGAGAACGAGAGGAGTGCCACGCGCGGTGTGTAGCCGAGACGCTTGGCGACGCCTGCGGCTTCCACCGCGATCTCGGCGATCTCGACCGCGTTCGGCATCTCGTGCACGGCGGTGTCGGCGACGAGCACGGTGCGGCCACGGGCGAGCACGAGGGAGCAGCCGATCATGCGGTGGCCGGGCTTGGTGCCGATGACGTGGGTCACGTCCTCCAGCGCCACGGAATAGTTGCGGGTGAGCCCCGTGACGAGCGCATCGGCATCGCCGGTCGCGACCATGGCGGCGCCGAAATGGTTGCGGTCCTGGTTGATGATCCGCTGGCAGTCGCGGAAGAGGTAGCCCTTCCGCTGCAGCCGGTCGTAGAGATACTGCGCATAGGCCGTGTTGCGCTTCGAGAGCCGCGCGTTGCTGATCTCGACGGAGTCGCGAAGCTCGACGCCGGCCGCCTTCGCGGCCTCCCGGACGCGGTCCTCGCGCCCGACGAGGATCGCCTTGCCGAGGCCCTGGGTGGCGAAGGAGACCGCCGCGCGGATCACCGCCTCCTCCTCGCCTTCGGCGAAGACGACGCGCTTCGGCCGCCGCCGGACCCGCTCGAAGATCTGCGCCAGCACGCCCGCGACGGGATCGCGCCGCGCCGAGAGATCGCGCTTGTAGGCGTCGAGATCGGGCAGCGGCCGGCGCGCGACCCCGGTCTCCATGGCGGCCTTCGCCACCGCGGCCGGAATGGTCGCGATCAGGCGGGGATCGAACGGCGCCGGGATGATGTAGCCCGGCCCGAACTGCGGTCGCGACCCCTGGTAGGCGGCCGCGACCTCGTCGGGCACGTCCTCCTGCGCCAGTTCGGCCAGCGCTGTCGTCGCCGCAATCTTCATTTCCATGTTGATGGTCGTGGCCCGCACGTCGAGCGCGCCCCGGAAGAGGTAGGGAAAGCCCAGCACGTTGTTGACCTGGTTCGGATAGTCGGAGCGGCCGGTGGCGATGATCACGTCGTCGCGCACGGCGTAGGCCTCCTCCGGGGTGATCTCCGGGTCGGGGTTGGCCATGGCGAAGATGATCGGGTTGGGCGCCATCGAGCGCACCATGTCGGCGGTCAGCGCGCCCTTGACCGAAAGACCGAAGAAGATGTCGGCCCCGGCCAGGGCCTCCTCGAGGCTGCGCAGGTTCGTCTTCGCGGCATGGGCCGATTTCCACTGGTTCATGGCGG
>CAZVMY010000681.1:0-1448 GCA_964628955.1 uncultured Methylocystis sp. | reverse complement strand
CCCTCACGTCTTCCCCCTCGAGAGCGGCCCCGACCGTCAACAGGACCGCCCGCCCGGGCTCCAGCACGTCGCGGAACTGCGCGAGGGCTTCGGTGAACAGGATGGCCTCGTACTGCCCGGACTGGTCCGACAGGGAGACGATGCCCATCTTCGAGCCGGTCCGGGTGCGGCGCTCGCTGCGATCGAGCACCGTCGCCGCCAGCCGGCCGGCCGATGCGCCCTGCCGCACCGCCCGCGCGAAGCTTGCGAACGTCGGCACCTGCCAGCGTTCGAGCACGGTCGCGTAATCGTCGAGCGGATGACCGGACAGGAAGAAGCCGACGGCCTCGAACTCGCGGCGAAGCCGTTCCATGGCCGGCCAGCTCGGCACGTCACGCAGTCTGATCGTCGCTTGCTGCTCGTCGCCGAAGAGCTGCACCTGACCGCTGCCCCGGGCCGCCTCGCTCGATGCCGCGACCGCGACGATGTCGTCGACCGCCGCCATGATCCGCGCTCTGTTCGGCTCGATGTCGTCGAAGGCGCCGGCCGCGACCAGCGTCTCCAACGTGCGGCGATTGACGAAGCGCGGGCTGATCCGGCGCGCGAAATCGTCGAGGCTCGTGAAGGCGCCGGTGGCACGGGCCGCCACGATCGCCGCCGCCGCATCCGTTCCGACGCCCTTCACGGCCGAGAGTGCATGGCGGATCGCGCCCTCGTGAACCTCGAAATTGACCCCTGAACGATTGATCGACGGCGGATCGACGGCGATGCCGAGGCGCTGCGCCTCCCGCCGGAACTCGACCAGCTTCTCGGTGTTCGTCGTTTCGTAGGCCATCGATGCCGCGAGGAACTCGACCGGGTGGTTCGCCTTCATCCAGGCCGTCTGGTAGGCGACTAGTGCATAGGCCGCCGCGTGGCTCTTGTTGAAGCCGTAGTCGGCGAACTTGGCCAGAAGATCGAAGATCGTGTCCGCCTCGGGGCGGGAGAGGCCGCGTTCGACGGCACCCGAGACGAACCGGTTTCGCTGCGCGTCCATCTCGGACTTGATCTTCTTGCCCATGGCACGGCGCAGCAGATCCGCCTCGCCCAGCGAATACCCCGACAGGATCTGGGCGATCTGCATCACCTGTTCCTGATAGACGATGACGCCGAAGGTCTCCTTCAGGACCGTCTCGAGCAGGGGATGGATGTAATCGGGTTTCGTCTCGCCGTGCTTGACGGCGCAGTAGAGCGGGATGTTGGCCATGGGCCCCGGCCGATAGAGAGCGACCAGCGCGATGATGTCCTCGAACCGGTCAGGCTTCATGTCGGAAAGCGCTCTGCGCATGCCGCCGCTTTCCAGCTGGAAGATGCCGACGGTCTCGCCGCGGGCGAGCAGCGCATAGCTCTTCGCGTCGTCGAGCGGCAGCGTGCCGAGGTCGAGCCGCACCCCGCGCCGCGCGAGGAACTCGACCGCGCGCTGCAGGACC
>CAZVMY010000680.1:0-1450 GCA_964628955.1 uncultured Methylocystis sp. | reverse complement strand
ACCTTGGATCGCCGCTTCACTCGATCGATGCCCGGACTTCATGAGGCGCCGGTGCATTAGCCAGTGGCCAAGCTCATGGGCGATAGTGAATCGGCGGCGCGCCTTGTATACCCCCCGCCGGGTCAGAATACCCCATGAAGTCCGGTCCTCGCTAGGGTAGAGCACTCCCTCGCAATCGGTGATGTCAGCCTCTTCGATTGAAACGATTGGATCGCCAGCACCATAGTGGCGGCTGACGTCTCGGCTTAGCTGGGCGACGTCGAACCGGAAGCGGTCATCCGGTCGCGATGCGTCGAGGAGCTTTGTCAACTCCGCCGCCCAACGGGTAGGTCGCCAAGCAGACGTATCGATCATTTTCCGATGATTTTGGCCATCTGCCGGATCTTGTCGCGCGTCTCGGGAGACATTTGCTGATACTCGCGGAAGAAAGCGATGTCCTCGGCCTTCGCCTCATCCTCATGGTTCGGCGTACCAACGAGATAGTCAACTGTTGTGCCGAGCACAGAAGCGATCGCTTTGAGTTTGTCCGCCGAAGGGCGCGGCAGATCCTTGTTCTCAAGCTCCCACACGTAGGACTTGCTGACCCCGGCCGTATCGGCGACCTGATCAAGCGTGAGCTTCAACGCCTTCCGCCTATCGCGGATGCGATCCTTGAGACTCATGGCGACCTCCGAGCCATTACGCCCCCTGTTCGGAATTGGCATACTCCACATACTTGACTCGCCGCAAGCCTTGACGCAAGTTCGGTATCACCATACTTCATGTTCGGTAAATGGAAGGCGCTGAAATGACGGCCCGTTCGAGCCACTTCAAGGTAGACAATGGCGATATGCTGCTGCTGCGGCTGGAGAGCGGCCGCCGCGTCCTCATCGACATTAACATTCGCTCCGGTGACGACGTTCCGGACGTGCTTGCGCAGTTGAGGACACGATTGACCCGCGATTCGCTTGGGCGGCTTTATGTTGACGCGTTCGCTCTGACACATCCCGACGCGGACCATTGCCGCGGACTGCAGGCCCACTTTCACCTCGGGCCGCCGAGCACGTGGAAGAAAGCCGACGACAAGATCCTGATCCGTGAGATGTGGTCGTCGCCCATCGTCTTCCGTCGCGCCGACCGCAAGTCGCCCTTGTGCGACGACGCAAAGGCTTGGGCCGCGGAGGCCCGACGCCGGGTGCGCCTGTTCCGCGAAGTCGGTTCGCTCAGCGATGGCGACAAGATTCTGGTTCTCGGCGAAGACGACAATGGGAAGACAGATGATCTTGGAGCGATCTTGGTGCGCCGCGACGGGATCATTGATCGCATCTGCGGGGTGCTGGACGGGACTTTCACCGCACGCCTGATCGCTCCTGCCCCTCCTGGCACCGATGAAGAGGAGGAGCGGCGAACGAAGAACAATTCCAGCGTTATCCTCAATGTCGCGGTCGCGTCGGGCGGGTATGCTGACGCT
>CAZVMY010000679.1:0-1465 GCA_964628955.1 uncultured Methylocystis sp. | reverse complement strand
CCCTCGTAGGCCTGCACCCGGGTGCGCTCGCCTTCCTTGACCTTGACGTTGACGATCACGGTGTCGCCCGCCTGGAAGTCGGGGATTTCACGGCCGGCCGTGAGTTTCTCGATCTGCTCGCTGTCGAGCGCGGCGATGATGTCCATGGTCTAAACTCCTGCCGTCGCGCCACCGGAATTCCGGGGCGTCAGCGTTACGGCGCGCTGTTGTGAATTGCGGCCCGCTTACACCACGATCCGAGACTTGTCGACGCCGATGTCATTCTTTCGTCTTGAACGAGCCGAGGTCCGGCCGGCGTTCGCGCGTGATCCGCTCGGCCTCGGCCCGGCGCCAGTGCGCAATCCGCGCATGATCGCCGGAGACGAGCACCTCGGGGATCGCATGCCCCTCCCACTCCCGCGGCCGCGTGTAGTGGGGATACTCCAGCAGCCCGCTCTCGAAGCTTTCCTCGCTGCCCGACGCTGCCGCGCCCATCACGCCCGGAATGAGCCGGATGCAGGCATCGAGCACCACCTGCGCGGCGATCTCGCCGCCGGAGAGCACGTAATCGCCGATCGACGTCTCTTCGAGCCCGCGGCCCTCGATCACGCGTTCATCGACGCCCTCGAACCGGCCGCAGACGAGCACGGCGCCGGGCCCGGCCGCGAGCCGTCGCGCCTCGGCCTGCCGGAACGGCCGGCCGCGCGGGCTCATCAGCAGCCGCGGACGCGGATCGTCGGCTGCAACCGCCGCATCGAGCGCCGCGGCAAGCACGTCGGCGCGCAGCACCATGCCGGGCCCACCGCCGGCCGGCGTGTCGTCGACCGCCCGGTGCCGGCCGATGCCGTGGCCGCGGATGTCGTGAACGTCGAGGGACCAGAGCCCCTTGGCCCGCGCCTCGCCGGCGAGGCTGAGGCCCAGCGGCCCCGGAAACATTTCGGGATAGAGCGTCAGCACGCTGGCGCGGAACGTCATCCCCGCGCCTCGGTCGTCCGCGGCAGCACGACGACGATGCGCCCGCCGGGAATGTCGATCACGGGCACCGTTTCCCGGGTGAACCCCAGCGTGATGTCCGGGCCGGACGGCGGCCGGATCTCGATGATGTCGCCGGCCCCGAAATCGTAGAGCGCCAGGATGCGCCCGATCGGCCGGCCCTCGGGGCTTTCCGCCATGAGCCCGATCAGGTCGGCATGGTAGAACTCGTCCGCGTCGGTGACGGCCGGCAGCCGCTCGCGCGGCACGAACAGGCCGAGCCCCTTGAGCCGCTCGGCCGCGTCGCGGTCGGCGATTCCCCTGATGCGCGCGATCACCACCTCGTTCGCGGGACGCACCGAGACGATCTCGATCGTCCGCCCGTCCGTGGTCGTCAGCGGGCCGTAGCCGCCGACACCGACAGGATCGGCCGTATAGGACTTCAGCCGCACCTCGCCCCGGACGCCATGCGGCGCGCCGACGGTCGCGAGCAGGACGAGGCGGCCGTCGGTCA
>CAZVMY010000678.1:0-1469 GCA_964628955.1 uncultured Methylocystis sp. | reverse complement strand
TGTCGCGTGATGCCGTTGAGGAAGGTGCCGTTGGGGATCGGCGTCCTCACCACGCCGTCCTTGGCGAGGAAGACGTTGGAGGTGGCCGTCTCCGCCACGTTGCCGAGCGCGTCGCAGACCAGCGCGTTGTCGAAGCCCCGGGCGCGGGCCTCGCGCAGCACGCGGGCATTGTTGGGGTAGAGACAGCCGGCCTTGGCGTCGGTCGGCATGGTGTCCAGCGTCGGCCGGCGGAACTTCGTCGCGGTCATCGAGAGGCCGCGCGCGGTCGGCAGCGGCGCCTCGAACAGGCACATGCAGAAGCCGACGCTCGTCTCGTCCGGCAGGATGGCGGACGGCCCTTCGCCCTCGCCCCAGTACATCGGCTTGACGTAGAGCGCCGTGCCCGGCGCGAATTTCTTCGCGCCGTCGTGCGCGAGCGCGATCAGGTCGCCTTCGGACATGGTGGGCGTGAGCCCCATCGTGCGGGCCGAGCGGTTGACCCGCGCCACGTGGCTCTCGATGTCGGGCATCACGCCCTCGAAGGCGCGCGCGCCGTCGAACACGCTGGAGCCGAGCCAGGCGCCATGGCTGCGCGCGCCCATGATCGGCACGTTGCCCTCGTGCCAGCGGCCTTCGTAGAAGGTCCAGGTCTGCGACCAGTTCGCCATGGTGAGCCTCGTTCCCCGGCGGCATTCGACGTGGCCGCACGGGAAAGGTCAACAGGGCTGCCGATGAAGGGAAGTGATCGGTCGCAGGAACGGCGGCGATGGGTGTGGGGATCGATCGTCACGCCGCCCTGGGCGTGATCGCTCCCAGTTCCGCGCCGATCTCGCGGCGGCGCTGCATCAGGTCGTGATCGACCTGCAGACCCAGAAAGAAGCCGTCCGAAAGGCCGAAATAGCGGGCGAGCCGGAGATCGGTGTCGGCGGTGACGACGCGCTTGCCGAGCACGATCTCGTTGATGCGCCGCGGCGGCACACGGATCGCGCGGGCGAGCGCGTTCTGGCTGAGGCCCATGGGCGTCAGGAACTCCTCCCGCAGGATTTCGCCGGGCGTGGGGTTCGGCAGCAGGTCGGCGTCATCGGTGATAATCGACGATCTCGACATGGTTCGCGCCTCCATCCTTCCAAACGAAACAAATCCGCCACTGGTCGTTGATGCGGATCGAGTACTGGCCCGCCCGATCCGAACGCAGGGCCTCGAGCCTGTTTCCCGGCGGTACACGCAGATCGTTCAAAAGCTTTGCCTGATTGATCAGACGAAGCTTTCGCAAGGCCACGGCCTGAATGTCGGGCGGCAGACTCCTGCTGCGACGACCGTCCCAGATCGCCGCAGTCTCTCTGTCCGCGAACGACCTGATCATCGAAGATTATAACGCATGACGTTACGCGTCAAGCTTACCCCGCCAGAGCCGCGAGGATCCTTGCCCAGCTCCGCGCGCCCTTGCGGAAGGCGTTCAGGTCGTATTTCTCGTTCGGCGAATGCACGCG
>CAZVMY010000677.1:0-1470 GCA_964628955.1 uncultured Methylocystis sp. | reverse complement strand
GACGGCAGTTACGAGCGCGCCTTCGAGACCGAGGTGGCGGGCGTCCGGATGCGGGCACCCATGATGCTGATCCACACGGTCGCGGCCGGCGGCGGCTCGATCCTGCATTACGACGGCGCCCGGTTCCGCGTCGGCCCGGATTCTGCCGGCGCCAAACCGGGTCCCGCTTGCTACCGCAACGGCGGCCCGCTCGCAGTGACCGATGCCAACGTGATGCTCGGCAAGCTGCCGCCGGCGCATTTCCCCCAGATCTTCGGACCAGGACGCGACCAGCCGCTCGATGCCGAGGCCGTGCAGCGCGGTTTCGCCAAACTCGCCGTAAAGGTCGGCGACCGCTCGCCCGAGGAGATCGCCGACGGCTTCATCCGCATCGCCGTCGAGAACATGGCGAATGCCATCAAGAAGATCTCCGTCCAGCGTGGCTACGACGTGACCCGCTATGCGCTCAACTGTTTCGGCGGCGCCGGCGGACAGCACGCCTGCCTCGTGGCCGATGCGCTCGGCATGACCACGATCTTGATCCATCCGTTCTCCGGCCTGCTCTCGGCCTACGGGATGGGCCTCGCCGACATCCGCGCGACGCGTCAGCAGGCGGTCGAGGAGCTCTTCGCAGATACGGGCCATCGCGCCATCGCCCGTCTGGGAGCCGCCATCGGCACCGATGCCGCCCGTGAGGTCGAAGGCCAGGGTGTCGAGCCCTCGGCCGTCACCGTCTTCGTCCGTGCCCATGTCCGGTATGCCGGCACCGACACCGCGCTCGAGATCGAGGCGGGGACTCTGGAGGCACACGGGCTGCGACTCGCGCCGCTCTCGGCGCTGCGCGACGCCTTCGAGAAGGCGCACAAGCAGCGGTTCGGCTTCATCGACCGGAGCAAGGACCTCGTCTTCGAGGCCGTGTCGGTGGAAGCCGTCGGCGGCGGCGCGCGCTTCGCCGAGGAGAGCAGGTCCGCAAACACCGGCGCGGGAGCAGTCCCGGAGCGGACCCGCTTCTTCAGCCAGGGCGCCTGGCACGACGCCGGCGTGCATCTTCGCGGTGCGATGGCCCAGGGCGCGCGGATCGCGGGACCGGCGCTCGTCATCGAGCCCAACCAGACGGTCGTCGTCGAGCCCGGCTGGCAGGCGGAACTGTCGGCCAAGGACCATCTCGTCCTCACTCGTCGGGTTCCGGTGGAACGCCGGCACGCCGTGGGCACCGCGGCCGACCCGGTCATGCTCGAGGTCTTCAACAACCTCTTCATGTCCATCGCCGAGCAGATGGGCCTGACGCTGCAGAACACGGCCTATTCGGTGAACATCAAGGAGCGCCTCGACTTCTCATGCGCTGTGTTCAGCGCCGACGGCGACCTCGTCGCCAACGCGCCGCACATGCCGGTGCACCTCGGCTCGATGGACGAATCCGTCAAGACGGTGATCCGCGCCAATGCCGTGATCCGGCCCGGCGACGTCTTCGCGCTGAACGCGCCCTACAAC
>CAZVMY010000676.1:0-1471 GCA_964628955.1 uncultured Methylocystis sp. | reverse complement strand
TGCCATTGCCTGCTCCAATGTCTGGGAGAGGCCGCAGGGAGCGGCCCATGCCCGGTTGAAGATCGTGGTCCGATTTCCGTCCAACGGGCCGGCAAGCCCGAGGGAACCATCTCCCACGGTGAACCGCCGGGCACTTGCGCGCGCGGCACGCCGCAGCCCGAGGGCCGCGGCCGGACAGACCTGTCTACAGGCTTGCCGCCCGCGAGGCAAGCACAGGCCCGGCCCCGGGGAACAATGCCGGGCACCGCCGCTTTCAAGCCCGTGTGTCCGCGTTCGACGACGCCCGATCCTGCAACCAGAGCGAGCCTGCCATGACCAAGACCCGATCCACCCTGAAGGCGTTCCTCCTCGGCACGAGCCTGACCATCCTTGCCTCCGGCGCCGCCGGCGCGCAGGGCCAGCCGCAGGGCACCTCTCTGTCCGGCGACGCATTGGCGCGCGAAGCCGACCAGGACATGCGGCGTGTGCTCGATTCGCTCCAGAAGCTCGGCCCCAAGCCCATCGAGACGCTGTCGCCCGAGGAGGCCAGGACCCAGCCCACGCCGACCGACGCCGTGATGGCGGTGATCCGGGAGCGGGGCAAAGATCCGGCCAAGCTTAAGGCGGCGACCGGCGTGACCACGCAGGACATGACCTATCCGATCGCGGACGGGATGACCCAGAAGGTCAGGATCTACAAGCCCGAACCCTCCTCGCGCACGCCGAATCGCGCCCTGCCGGTCGTGGTCTATTTTCATGGCGGCGGCTTCGTGATCGGCGACCTCGACGTCTACGACGGCGGCCCGCGCGCGCTGGCGGACAAGGCCGACGCGATCGTCGTTTCGGTTGAATACCGCCATGCGCCGGAGCACAAGTTCCCTGCGCAGCACCAGGATGCCTTCGCGGCCTATGAATGGGTGCTCAAGAACGCGGCCCAGTGGGGCGGCGATCCGGCCCGCGTGGCGGTCGCTGGCGAATCCGCCGGCGGCAACCTGGCGGCCAACGTCGCCATCATGGCGCGGGATCGCAACATCCAGAAGCCGGTGCACATGCTGCTGGTCTATCCGGTCGCCGGCGTCGACATGACGACGCCGTCCTACATCCGCTTCGCCAACGCCAAGCCTCTCAACAAGGCCATGATGGAATGGTTCATCAAAACCACCGTGAAGCCTGAAGACATGGCCAGCCCGATGCTCGATCTGGTCGGCAAGGCGGATCTGCGAAACCTGCCCGGCGCCACCGTGATCACCGCGGAGATCGATCCCCTGATGTCGGAGGGCCGGGCGCTCGCCGACAAGCTGCGCCAGGCCGGCTCGAGTGTGCGCTATCACAACTACAGCGGCGTCACCCACGAGTTCTTCGGCATGGACGCGGTGGTCCGCGACGCCGACCGTGCCCAGGATTACGCCGCTCGGAACCTTGTCGATGCGTTCGAGGACGCGGTCCCCGCCTCGGGCAGCGTGCAGCCCCGTCGCTAGGCGCCGCGGACGGC
>CAZVMY010000675.1:0-1475 GCA_964628955.1 uncultured Methylocystis sp. | reverse complement strand
CAGGAACATCGGGATCAGGCCGCCCTCGAAGAAAACGTAGAACACCACGAGGTCGAGGGCGCAGAACACGCCGACCATCATGGTCTCCAGCACGAGGAACGCGGCCATGTATTCCCGCACGCGCATGGAGATCGAGTTCCACGAGGCAAGGATGCAGAACGGCATCAGGAACGTCGTCAGCAGCACGAAGGGCATGGCGATGCCGTCGACACCGAGCTGCCAGACGATGGCGTCACCGAGCCAGGCCTTACGTTCGACGAGCTGAAACTCGGCCTTCGACGGATCGAAGCGGAACCAGGCGATGACCGAGAGCAGGAACGTGGCGATCGTGGTCCAGAGCGCAACCCAGCGCGTGTTCCGGATGCCCGGCTCGTCGTCGCGCAGCAGCGCCAAAATGAACGCGGCGCCGATCAGCGGCAGGATCAGGAGGCCCGAGAGGATGCCGAAGCCGAACATCAGCGGAAGCCTCCGACGAGATACCACGACACCAGCGCGGCCACGCCGATCAGCATCGCGAACGCGTAGTTGTAGAGGTATCCGGTCTGGAGCCTGACGACCCTGCCCGTGGTCTGGAGGACCCCGGACGCCACGCCGTCAGGCCCGAACCCGTCGATCAGCCAGCCGTCGCCCTTCTTCCAGAAAAAGCGCCCGAGCCATTTCGCGGGCCGCACGACGATCAGGTCGTAAAGCTCGTCGAAGTACCACTTGTTCAGCAGGAAACGGTAGAGCACCGGCTGCCCCTCGGCGACCTTCGCGGGCAGCTCCGGGTGGATCACGTACATCCAGACCGCGAGCGCGAACCCGGCCAGCATCATGACGAATGGCGACGCCTTCACCCAGAACGGCACCTCGTGGATGTCGTGCAGGATGTGGTTGTCGGGCCCGGTGAAGAGCGCCGACTTCCAGAAGGCGGCGTATCCGTCGCCGATGAACAGGTCGTGGAACAGGAGCCCGGCCAGCAGGGCGCCGGCAGCGAGGAGCGCGAGCGGCACCGTCATGACCGGCGGGCTCTCGTGCACATGCGCCAGCGTGTCGGCATCCGCGCGCGACCGGCCCCAGAACGTCAGGAAGAACAGGCGCCAGGAATAGAACGATGTCATGGCCGCAGCGAGCACGACGCAGATGAACGCGTAGACATGCGCCGGTGCATGCGAGGCGTAGGCCGCCTCGACGATCGCGTCCTTCGAGTAGAAGCCGGCGGTGAAAGGGAACCCGGTGAGCGCGAGCGTGCCGATCGCCATCATCGCGGTCGTGAACGGGATCAGCTTCATCAGCCCGCCCATCTTCCGCATGTCCTGCTCGTGGTGCATCGCATGGATCACCGAGCCCGCGCCGAGGAACAGCAGCGCCTTGAAGAAGGCGTGCGTGAAGAGGTGGAAGATGCCGGCCGAATAGGCGCCGACGCCGAGCGCGACGAACATGTAGCCGAGCTGCGAGCAGGTCGAATAGGCGATGACGCGCTTGATGTCGTTCTG
>CAZVMY010000674.1:0-1475 GCA_964628955.1 uncultured Methylocystis sp. | reverse complement strand
GCCGCCGCCGCTGCCGGCTCGAAAGACCGCCGAGCTCTCGCCCATCGAGCGTGATCGTGCCTCCTGCGGCCAGGTTGGGACCGAGCAGGTCCATCATCGCAAGAGCGGTGAGGCTCTTTCCGCTACCGCTTTCGCCGACGAGGCCAAGTGTCTCGCCGGCGCGGAGGACGAAGGAGACGCCTGCGACCAGGTCCACCCGGGAGCCATCGTCGCCATCGTAGACGACGGTCAGATCTTCGACGTCGAGCAGCGCCGGCTTCATAGGAGCCTTTTGTCCAGTTTGTCGCGCAGGGCGTCGCCGAGCACGTTGAGCGAAAGAACCAGCAGAAAGATCGCCAGGCTGGGATAGGTCGCCACATGCGGGGCAAAGGCCAGCACGTTGCGTCCTTCTGCGGCGAGAACGCCGAGTTCGGCCGTTGGTGGCGCGGCGCCGAGACCGAGGAAGTTGAGCCCGGCTCCGAGAAGGACGATGAATCCGAACCTCAGCGTCAGGAACACGAACACGGTCGGCACGCAGTTCCATGCCAGATACTTGAAGAAGAGCGTCGCGCGGCTGAGGCCGATGGCCTTGCCGCTTTGCATGTATTCCTGACGCGCCACGACCAGGGCGGCGGCCCGGGTGATGCGCCCCACCTCTGGGATCGTCGCGATCGCGAGCGCGATCGTCACGGGCAGGAGACCGGGGCCGAGGCTCGCGCCAAGTGCCAGGCCGAACAGCACGGCGGGAAACGACAGCAGGATGTCGAGCAGGCGGCCGATCGGTCCATCGGACGCTGGGAAGAAGACAGCCACCAGGCCGAGCAGCGCGCCGAAGACACTGCCGATCAGCAATGCGGTCAGGCTGGTGAGCAATGTCAGGCGTGTACCGTACATGATCCGGCTGAGCAGGTCGCGCCCCTGCATGTCCGTGCCGAGCCAATGCTCCCAACTCGGTTCCTGGAGCGCGGACGGCAGGTCGACTTGATACGGATCGTAAGGCGCGAGCTGCGGGGCGAAGATTGCAGCGAAGGTGATGACGCCGATCACTGTCGCTGCAGCGATCGTGGCGATCTGTCCCCGCGCCCGGCGGCGCTTCGATTTGGGGCCGGTCGTTACCTGCTTGGCTGCCACGGCCATCTCAGGACAACCTCGGATCGAGCGCAGAATAGAGGAGATCGACCATCAGGTTCACCATCACGAAAACACAGGCCATCAGCAGCAGCCCGCCCTGCGCGGTCGCATAGTCGCTGTTCATGATCGCGCCCACGATCAACCGCCCGACGCCCGGCCAAGCGAAGATCGTCTCGATGATCACGGTGCCGCCGAGCAGATGGCCGATCTGCATTCCAATCAGCGTGACGATGGGCAGGAGCGCGTTGCGCAGACCGTGCTTGATCACCACCCGGTATTCGGGAACCCCTTTCGCCCTGGCGAGCTTGATGTGCTCGGCATGCAGCGTCTCCAGAAGGGCAGTCCGCGAGATGCGGGCGATAGGC
>CAZVMY010000673.1:0-1480 GCA_964628955.1 uncultured Methylocystis sp. | reverse complement strand
GAGGACGTGAAGGAGTTCTACCTCGGCCTCTCCGAAGGCGAGCGGAAGAGTTTCCGCGACGTGAAGCACTACAAGCGGCGCAAGCGCTGGCTTGCGTGAAGGGCTTGGCGGCCGCGCCTTCTCGACGAGACTGACAAAATCGAACGGCGCCTCCGCGAGGTCGTCCGTGATCCTCTCCCGGTCCGGCGTGGACGCCGCGCGAGATCATCATACATTCTGATGCGGATGAAACGGAGTGCCCCAGTCTTGACCCCGGTCCACTACGACAAGCTCGAGACCCGTGATCCTCTCAAACGGCAGAAGGCGCAGTTCAAGGCGCTGCGCGACCTGCTGGCCCTCGCTCGGCGCCGGGCGCCTGGCCTCAAGCCACAGCTCAAGGGCATCGACGTCGACAAGTTGCGCAAGCCTTCGGATCTCGCGCGCATACCCGTGCTCAGAAAATCCGATCTCAAGGCCATGCAGACGGCGAAGCCACCCTTTGCCGGCCTGGCGACCGCGAAACCCGGAGAGTTCGCGCGGCTTCTCGTCTCGCCCGGGCCGATCTTCGAGCCGGAAGGCGTCTATATGGACTGGTGGGGCGCGGCGCGGGCGCTCTACGCCGCCGGCTTCCGCCCGGGCCACGTCATCCACAACACCTTCAGCTATCACCTGACGCCCGGCGGCTTCATCATGGATTCGGGTGCGCAGGCGCTGGGCTGCGCCGTGATCCCGGCGGGGCCGGGCAACACCGAGCAACAGCTCGAAGCGATCGCGGTGCTGAAACCCGACGGCTATGCCGGCACGCCCGATTTCCTGAAGATCCTCCTCGACAGAGGCAAGGAAGCCGGCGTCGACTGTTCGTCGATCCGGCGCGCCCTCGTGTCGGGCGCCGCCTTTCCCGCCTCGCTCCAGAAGGAGCTCTCCGATCGCGGCGTCGAGGCGTTCCAAGCTTATGCCACGGCCGATCTCGGCGTGATCGCCTACGAGACCAGCGCGCGGCAGGGGCTCGTCGTCAACGAGGACCTGATCGTCGAGATCGTCCGTCCGGGCACAGGCGATCCGGTAGCCGATGGTGAGGTAGGCGAGGTCGTGGTCACCCGGCTCAACGAGGATTATCCGCTGCTGCGCTTCGGCACCGGCGACCTGTCGAAGGTCGTTGCGGGCGAGAGCTCGTGCGGACGCACCAACCTGCGGCTGGCCGGCTGGATGGGCCGCGCCGACCAGACCGCGAAGGTCAAGGGCATGTTCGTCCATCCGGGCCACGTCGCGACCGTCGGCCGCAAGCATCCCGAACTCGGACGGCTGCGTCTGGTGATCACGCGGCACAACGAGCAGGACGTGATGACGCTGCGGGCGGAAGGCAGCGGGCTGGCGGCGGACGCCGCTGACAGGATCGCGGCAACGTTGCAGACGCAGACCAAGCTCAAGGGCGCCGTCGAGATCGTACCGCCGGGCTCCCTCCCGAACGACGGCAAGACGATCGCCGACGAGCGTCCGCCAG
>CAZVMY010000672.1:0-1481 GCA_964628955.1 uncultured Methylocystis sp. | reverse complement strand
TTTCATTTGCCAGACCGCGCACCGAAGCGCAAGTTGAATACCGCCGTTCGGCCTCCGTTCAGGCACGCGTGAAGCCGAAAGCGCGAATTTCGGGCTCCGCGCCGACGAGTGCAGCGCGAAAGGCGGCGAGTGCCGCCGCCCGGCCCGGCCGCTCGAGGACCGCGAAATCGTAATGCTCCTCCGCGAGCGGCAGGAACCCGAGCCCCGACGACGCTGCGACGCTGGCGATCGCCACCCCCCAATCGGCCCGGCCCTGCGCGACGGCGGCTGCGACGGCATTGTGCGATCGCGGCTGGTTCGAGTGGCCGGGGGGCCGCCGACCGGCGAGCAGGGCGTCGATCAGAACCCGCGTCCCGGCGCCTTGGTTGCGGTTGACCAACAGGCAACCGGGATCGGCGAGCGCCGCCGCGACCGCCGCCTCGGCGGACGGCTGTCCGGCGAAGCGGCGGTCATTCGGCCGGAACACCACGCCCTGCATCCGGCGCCAGCCTTCGACCAGTTCAGCTCCGGCCGGCAGGAACGCCCGGTTGTACGCGCCCGTCGCCGGGTCGAGCAGATGGATCGGGGCGACGTCGCATTCGCCGCGACCGAGCGCCGACAGACCGCCGAGACTTCCCTGGGCCATCACCCTCGCAGTCAGGCCCGAGCGCAGCAGCGCCGACACGACCGCGTCGAGACCGACGCAATGGCTCCCCATGATCACGAGATCGGGCAGCGGCGCCGTCTTCGAAAACAACGTGACGCGGACTGCGCTGCGCGCCGGAACCGCCTCGGTCAGGGCATCGACGGCGACGAAGCCGTCGGCCTGCGAAAAGGCCGTGACCGATCCCGATCCCTTGCCGACCGGATACGCGACCGGACCGTCCGGTCCGGGAAACAGCGAGACCATGACGAACTCGGTGCGACCGGCTTCCGAGACGAGCCGGACGGGCAGCGTCGCGTCGAGCGTCGCATCCTCGCGGCGGGGCAGGCCGGCGAGCTCTCGCAGCACCGGCGCGACGACGTCGTGAAACGTGAACATCGCCGAGGTGGGGAAACCCGGCAGCACGACGACGGGCTTCCCGTCGCAGACCGCGAGGCAGAGCGGCTTGCCGGGCTTCAGCGCCACGCCATGGGCGACGATGCCAGGCGGGCCGAGACCCGCCACGATCCGGGTCGTCAGGTCGCCGGCGCCTTTCGAGGTGCCGCCCGAGAGGATGACCGCATCGGCCGATCGGTACGCCTCGCGGATCGCCGCCTCGAGCAGGGCGGGATCGTCCGGCACGGCGCCGAACGGCACCGGGATGCAGCCGGTTTCGGCCACCGCCGCCGCGACGATCGGCCCGTTGGAATCGTAGATCTGCGCCGGTCCGAGCGGATGGCCCGGCCGGACGAGTTCGTCCCCGGTGGAGAGCACCGCGACCCGCGGCTGCCGCCGCACCCGCGCGCGGTCGAGCCCGACCGCCGCAAGGAGCCCGATCTCGCGCGCGCCGATCAGGGTG
>CAZVMY010000671.1:0-1481 GCA_964628955.1 uncultured Methylocystis sp. | reverse complement strand
GACGGGTCGATCGCGCGCGCTTCGCCGGTCGCCGTGTCGATCCGCGCGATGTGATTGCCGGCGAGGGAGGCGTACCAGATGCCGCCGTTCGGCGTGCGCGTGATGCCGTAGGCACCGCGACCGCGCGGCGCGGACCATACCTGTATCGCGCCCGTCTTCGGGTCGAGCCGGCCGTAGATGCCGTTCTGGCCCGTGAACCACAGAACACCGGCGTCGTCGAACACCGGCGTGTTCAGGTTCGCGTTCGCGCGCTCCGGCGGCAGCGGAAACAGGTCGACCTTGAGCGTAACGGGATCGACGCGGGCGATGGCATTCTGCCCGCCTTCGGTGACCCAGGCCGCGCCATCGGGACCGCGCACCACGCCGTGCGGCGCGGCGTTCTCGCCGAGCGTGACGATCTCGAGCCTGCCGGACTCCGGGTGGAATCGCCCGAGCGTGCCGTTGCGCTGGCCGCAGACCCAGAGCGCGCCATCGCCGGCATCCGCCACGTCGCGCGAGCCGCGGATGCCGGGCAGCTCGAAATAGGTGACCCGGAACCGGCTTTCGGTGGCCCGTGCCGGGCTTCCTGTGAGCGCCGGCGCGGCCAGCGCGCCGAGTCCGAGTGCGATGAACGACCTTCGCTGCATGTCCGGCTCTCCCGCCCGATGACGCCTGAGACTAGGTGCATACCGCCGTCTTGGGGAGATCATATGGCGCGCCCGGATGCGTTGCAGCGGCTGATGACACGAGCGTGAATTTTCCCCAATCTCCCGACGATGGACGTCGACGGATTGCAGAGCAGAGCCTGGCGCGGCGGCCCGCGGCGCTGGATCGGGAGGCTGATGGCGCGGCCTGCCGTCCAGCACGTCTCCGTCGGCAGCTTCTGCCTCGGCGCGGCCGTGCTCAGGCGGGCGGGGCTGCGCCGCTGGTCCGGCCCGTTCGACTGGATCTTCTCGACACCCGGCATGGCGGCCGTGTGCATCGAGGACGATTTCGCCACCTTCCTCGATCCCGCCGAACTTGTCAGCGTGCCTGCCCGCGAGCTTGGGCCCCATGCCACGCGACAATGCCGTCATCCGGCCTACGAGGCGCGGTTCGGCGTGCCGATCCTCTTCAACCATCATGATCCGCTGGGTTCGGCCAGGGACCGGCATTACATGGAACGGGCCGTGACGCGGCTCCGCCGGGCACTGGATCGCGAGGACGGATCGAACGTGCTCTACCTGATGAGCGAGTGCCTGTGGCCGGAGTCGGAACTCGCCGCGCTCGAAGCCGCGATCATCCGGCGGCCTTCGCGAAACCTGCTTGCCAACATCACCTTCAGCACGGCCGCCCGGCGCGGCCTGGACATCTGCGGCGAGGACCGCGCTGGCCGATTCCACCGCCTCGACGTCCGGGTCGACACGCTGACGCGCACCGACGGCGTGCGCTTCCGCGACGATCCCGACGACGACGCCCATGTGGAGCGCAGCATCCGGACCATCGCGGAACAGGCCGGCTGA
>CAZVMY010000670.1:0-1486 GCA_964628955.1 uncultured Methylocystis sp. | reverse complement strand
GCGGTGCGCGATCCTGCTTTCGTAAATGACGCCGCGCGCCGCTTTCCGGACCGGGTCGCGGTCGGCATCGATGCCCGCGACGGCATGGTCGCGGTCGAGGGCTGGGCGGAAGCCTCGACCCTGACCGCGCTCGATCTGGGCAAGCGTTTCGAGGACGCCGGCGTGGCGGCCATCGTCTATACCGACATCGCGCGCGACGGGATGCTGGGCGGCCTCGACCTCGCCGGTACGCGGGCGCTGGCCGAAGCGCTGTCGATCCCGGTCATCGCGTCGGGCGGCCTCGCGTCGCTCGATGACGTACGGGCGCTGCTCCGGCCGGAGAACCGCAGGATCGCCGGCGCCGTTACGGGGCGCGCGCTCTACGACGGCAGGATCGATGCCGGAGAGGCGCTGCGACTCATCGCGACGGAATCAAAGTCTCGATGGAGTCAAGTGTGATCTTGACTTTTTCAGCGTCCGGTGCAACATACTGATAAATGGACTGGGGGTTGTTCCTGGTCGGCGTCTGGCCTCGGCTTGTCCGGGGCCTTTCGCTATTATGGGAACGTCTTAAGCCCATATCCTCGAAACATCTCGGTTCCTTTTCTTCGGCGGAATTTGCGTTCGATGATGTCATAAGCACGATTCTCCTGAGTCGGCGGAAGTGTCTTGATCCCTATGGGTCGAGCAAACATGTCGGCAATCTGCAAGCCAGACGAATTGGTCCGCTTGTCGACCATGACTATATCAAGACCTTCCATCCTCTTCGAATCATGGTTTGCGCCGTCTCCGATGCGCCGGAACTCCAACTCGAGCTTTGCATCTTCCTTCGCTCCACGTCGCTCAAACAGGATAGTGGTGCGTCTATTCGCCTGTTCATTTTCTTCAAGAAAGAGAACGGTTCTCTCCATGCAGAATTTCATCGCTATATGGTAGGGATTGTCAGGCTGAACGTACTTCTGGCTCAGGTTGCGTTTGTCGATGACGGATGCGATCACGGTTGTCGGGCATGCTGCGAGAATTGTATTCAGCTCTGCCATGAAGCGCGTGCGCCGATCCTTATTCTGCAAAAACGCGAAGGGTGGTTTCTGTCGGCGGATCTCATGCTCGTGCAGTACAACGCAGTCGTGGCCGAACCATCGAAACTTGAAACTCTGGATGGCCGGCACGACCGTTCCGATATAGTCGTCGATCTTGAATACGCAGAAGACAAGGACGAATATGGGGTAGTCATCGGTGATCGACGTCAGATCGTGATCGCCGCTCTCGTCGACGTAGATGACAAAGTCAGAAAACATGTCTCATCGATACCGGTCAGGCGAATCCTGATTTGCTCAAAGTCCGCCTCATTCCCTGCCTCGACGTCAAGGATGGCCGCGTCGTCAAGGGCGTGCGCTTCGTCGATCTGGTCGACGCCGGCGATCCGGTAGCCGCGGCCATCGCCTATGACGCGGCGGGGGCGGACGAGCTCTGCTTTCTCGACATCACCGCCAGCCACGAGGGGCGC
>CAZVMY010000669.1:0-1487 GCA_964628955.1 uncultured Methylocystis sp. | reverse complement strand
CGGACCCGGAGCGGACGGACCGACCTGCGGGAATAGGGCGTTTACGCGCACGCGGGCGGACGCGTCCTTCGCGAAGGATGACGGACTTGATACCGTCAACGGGTTACCCCCGCACAGGCGGATTGCTCCTCCCCGGAGCGCGTTCGCGCCGGGCACGGGACGGCCGCACGATCCGCAGGTCCAGTAGCGCCACGCTCGTCGAAACGACCACGGCCAGACACAGCATCCACTTGGAGACGGGCTCCATCGCACCTTCGATCTGAAGGGCGTGTACGACGGTCGCTACGACCACGACAGCACCGACGACGTTGTGGACGAGCCGCCAGATCGCATACCGCCGGCGCAGCCGGCGCCGAAAAAGCACCAGGATCGTCGTGACCACGACACCCCACATCGCCGTGACGCCGTAGACCGAGAAGGGGGTCGGCGAGACGAGCAGGAGAGCGTCCATCGTGTCGGACGGGCTGGTGACGTAGAGCCCCGCCACGTGAAGCGCCACGGCGAGGACAATCGCCGCTCCGATCCAACGGTGCATCCGACGGCCGGCCGGCCCCATCGTCCCGGGGAGGTAGTCCGCCGGCAGGAGAGGCTGAAGGAAGAAGGCCGACAGACAGACGATCCCGGCAAAGCCGCCGACGACGTAGGCAACGCTTCGCGACGCCAGATAGGGGCTGAAAGCCGCGAGCGCGACCGGCACGACCATCACCGCGATGACGCCGACCCAGCAAAGCAGAGCCGTCAGGCCCTTCCGCCCGGTCGGCCTCATCGAACGGCGCTGGCGGCTAGGCGGAGGCGAGAACGAAGTTGGCAGAGACGGACTTGTCCCGCGCGCTCGGCATGACCGGACGCAGGAAGACCGTCTTGAACGCCCCGTCGTCGTAGGCAAGGTGGGCGTGAGGCTGTCCGAAGTTGGGCACGATCTGCTCCATCTCGAGTTCGAACGAGCCGTCGGCCCGCGTCAGCACGCTCCCGTGGTTGCGCGGATCGGGTTCGCCGCCGATGACCGTCGCGGCCCAGATCTGGATCCGGACACCCCTCAGCGGCTGGCCGTCGCCGGCGCGCAGCACCTTGCCCCGCACGAAGAAGCCCGAGCCGAGACGGTCCACGACCGCTGCGTTCGGCCGGTAGTTGTTGCTGCCGCCTGGCATGGACCGGGTCGGCTCGAGTCCCGGCGAAGCCATTGCAGGCAGCATACCAAGCGGTCCGTGAACGATCACCGCGCCGGCGGCGGTCGCGAGAAAGGAACGACGACTGGAGACTGAACAGGTCATGCCGAGGATCCGTTGCAAAGAGGCATCAAACGTCCCGCGCGAGCAAGGCCTCGGCTGGCGGACGTTTACGGCTTCATAAGTCATGGCGGCGCAGCGCTACGTCAAGAGGTCGGGGCGACGCAACCGACGTCTGTCGGATACGGCGCGCTCACCCGACCGGCGGTTGCGGCCTCTGCTCGTACAGCCCGGCGTAGCGCTCGCGCAGGATGGTCTTCT
>CAZVMY010000668.1:0-1488 GCA_964628955.1 uncultured Methylocystis sp. | reverse complement strand
CCGTAGACGCTGCCCGTCACGTAGCTCGTCTCGGGCCGGGCGAGCAGCACGAACAGCGGCGCGCGTCTCCCGAGATAGCCGCCGAATGCGGGTTTCAGGAGCGGAACGGCCGGGGTCGCGGCCGGTTCCGGCGAGGCCCGCATTTGCGTCGGCGGGACGGGCGTCCGCTACCGCCCGCGCCTGGGAGTGCTGCGTCGTGGAGCACCCCGCCCCGGCCACGTCACGATCCTGTCCACCAGGTCCTCCTCGGCCACGTCCTCCTCGCTTTCCGACGTCCGGCCGCGGACGGAGATGCCGGCTGCGTGGACGCTTTCGGGGTCGCCCGACACGAGCGGGTGCCACCAGTAGAGCGGCTTCCCTTCGGCCACGAGCCGGTAGGCGCAGGTCTTCGGCAGCCAGCCGAGCGTACGGACCGCGTGCGGCGTCAGGCGCACGCAGTCGGCCACCTTGTCCTGGCGGCCGGCGTAGTCGCGGCAACGGCAGGCGTCGCCGTCGAGCAGCGTGCAGCGCAAGTCCGTGAAGTGGATCCGGCCCGTGTCCTCGTCCTCGAGCTTGACGAGGCAGCAGCGCCCGCAGCCGTCGCAGAGGCTTTCCCACTCGGCGGCGGTCATCTCGTCGAGACTCTTCGTCTCCCAGAACGGCGGCTGGACCATGATGCGCGGTACCCGCTTCCGCGCGCCTTGTCACGATGGGACCCGGTCGTCGCCGGCGCGGCGTCGTGCACCGGTCTTCGCGACCCGTCTTGCGGAAAGCGCGGCAAGAGGTCATGTCAGCGGAGGCATGCCGGCCCGTGGCATGCCGACGCTCGGGATGCGCCGGAACGTTCATGCCGTTCTTCCGCAAGGTCAGCTTCTGGCAACGTCTCGTCCGGGCGAACAGCTCCTCGGATGCGGCCGTGCAGCACGGGCTCTGGCGCGCCGGCCGGTCGCTCGGAGCGGGCTACACGCGCTACGGCACGGCGCTCGAACGGCTCCAGATGCGCGGCGCGGCGCGGGCGGCGGTGGACCTTCTCAGCGTGATGGTGACGCTGGGCACGGTCGGGCTGCTGCTGATGCTGACGCTCGCCGTACCGGCGATGCGCGAGACCGACGACGAGAACTGGCTGAAGAAGCAGGATCTCGCGATCACCTTCCTCGACCGCTACGGCACCGAGATCGGCAAGCGCGGCATCCGCCACGACGATTCCGTCGGCCTGCAGGATTATCCGGAGTATTTCGTCCAGGCGGTGCTGGCCACCGAGGATCGCCGCTTCCACGAACATTTCGGCATCGACGTCATCGGCACGTTCCGGGCGCTCGCGGTCAACGCGCGGGCGAACAGCGTCGTCCAGGGCGGCTCGTCGATCACGCAGCAGCTCGCGAAGAACCTGTTCCTGTCGAACCAGCGCTCGATCGAGCGCAAGGTGAAGGAGGCGTTCCTCGCGCTCTGGCTGGAATCGCGCCTGTCCAAGCAGGATATTCTCAAGCTCTATCTCGACCGCGCCTACCT
>CAZVMY010000667.1:0-1513 GCA_964628955.1 uncultured Methylocystis sp. | reverse complement strand
GCTCCCCCGCACCTGCGGGGATAGACCCGTCAAGGCGGCCTCGTCTTCCTCATAAGGACTGGCTCCCCCGCACCTGCGGGGATAGACCCAAAATCTTGCGCCACGGGGTAGCCATCCTAAGGGCTCCCCCGCACCTGCGGGGATAGACCCCGAAGTCCTCACCGAAGCCTTCGGCGACGTACGGAGCAAGTTGCACCACCGTACCCCAATACGACGCGCTACATCGTCAATCTCGTCGGGGCCGAGCTGGAATACGGTCCCGGCGATGCGCTGATGGCGGCCCGGTACACGAGCTACGATGGCCAGAGCAGCTACGGCGCGCCACCCGTCCGCGGCGACCCGACCCTGGTCCAGCGCTGGCTGAAGGGAATGGGAGGTGCGGCGACGGACACCCATCCCGCGAAGACCTTCACCTATGACGGCTACGGCAACCGCCTCACCGAGACGGACGAGTGCGGGAACCTCACGCGCACGACCTATGACGCGGCCCGCAACCTCTTTCCGATCCAGATCGAGAGTCCGATCAAGACGGGCAACGGCGGCGGCGGCGGAGCATGCGGCCAGGTTGCGCACAAGACGACGGGCGCGATGCCGGCGGATCGGACGGATCACGACCGGGGGGATCGGGCGCTCCTGCCACGATCGCTGCAGACGCCTTCCAAGCAGACACCCGACCAATAGACACCCTGCCAGCGGAGACACAGCCAGCAGAGACCATCGCCGTGCCCTGGTCGCGCCGCCAAAGTCGTCCGAGGCGAGAGATCACGATCGCGGCCGAACCGGAGCCGAACGTCAGGAAGGCTCAGTTCCTCACCGCGATCCACACCGCCCGCAGCTGGCTGAACGAACTCGCGTCGGGATCGGTCGCGAGCGTCGACGCCATCGCCGAACGCCAGGGCAGGCATCCACGCTCGATCCGCTCGGCACTCGCCTTCGCGTTCCTGGCGCCCGACATCGTCGAGCGCATCATCGCGGGTGACGTCCCCGGCCATCTGACCCTGACCGATATCGGGCGAGGTCTCTCTCGGCTCTGGTCCGAGCAGCGGCGGATGATCGCAGGCTGACGCGGTACCTCGCGAGAGGTGGACTTTCGCCATCCTATCCGTCCGCTCGGCGCGTCGGCTGGAACGAACGCAGTCGACGCCGGCCTCGTACCGCGGCTTCGACCGATGCCAGGACCAGGCCGCATCTCTGCGAACTGTCGGCCGACGGTCACTTGCGCGAACCGGTCTCGCTCACGATCGAACCGGTCTGCGCCGGGGACACGGCGCGAAACTCTGACACCGGAAACGACGGCCTCAGACCACGCGCCGAACGCTCGCCGAAATCCGGACGACGACCCGTCCCTGACCCATGTCCCAGACCGCGAGCCGGGCCAAGCCACGGAAATCTCGCGTGAACTCGCCCGGTCTCGAAAACGCCGGCTCGGTACCGGGCGGATGGTGGGCGCGACAGGGATCGAACCTGTGACCCCTGCCGTGTGAAGGCAGTGCTCTACCGCTGAGCTACGCGC
>CAZVMY010000666.1:0-1527 GCA_964628955.1 uncultured Methylocystis sp. | reverse complement strand
CTTGAGCGGCACCTTGAATCGGCTGAACCCATAAGCGGCGAGCGTGCCGAGCGCCACGGCGAGCGCCGTCGAGCCGAAGGCGATGATGACGGAGTTAAAGAAGCGAGGCACGAACTTCGATTCCGAGACGACGACCATGCTGCGCGACCGGGCCACCTCCTCGCAGACGCCGGACGGCGGCGGCAGGCTGGCGAGATACTCGGCCGTCTGGCGCGAGCGCGTGGTGAACAGGTTGCAGTAGCCCTCGATCGTCGGTTGAAACACGACCTTCGGCGGATAGGAGATCGAATCCGGCGGGGTCTTCAGGCTGGTCATGAAGATCCAGACCAGCGGCAGCATGGTGACGAGCGCATAGACGACCACCAGCGTGCCCGCGACGCGGCGCGTCATGGGCGACGGGTCGACGACCGAATGGGCGGTGACGTTGCCGGTCATCGCGCCTTCACCCGGTTGAGCGCCTTCACGTAGATGTTCGCGAGGCCGAACACCGTAACGAACAGGATGATCGCGAAGGCGGAGGAATAGCCCGTCCGCCATTTCTCGAATGCTTCGCGCTTCAGCGTGATCGAGGCGACTTCCGTCGTCGATCCCGGTCCGCCGCCCGTCAGCAGGTTGACCATGTCGAACATCTTGAAGTTCTCGATGCCGCGGAACAGCACCGCGAGCATCACGAACGGCAGCGCCATCGGCAGCGTGATCGACCAGAACTGCCGCCACTTCGAGGCCCGGTCGACCTCCGCCGCCTCGTAGATGTAATCCGGTATCGAGCGGAGCCCGGCGAGACAGATCAGCATCACGTAAGGCGTCCACATCCAGGTATCGACCAGCACGATCGCCCAGGGTGACAGCGTCACGTCGCCCAGCATCTGGAACGAGGACGGCGGCTGGCCGGTGAAGAACGTGATCACGTAGTTGAACAGGCCGATCTGCGGCTGGTAGAGAAACGTCCAGAAGTTCCCGACCACGGCCGGCGAGAGCATCATCGGCAGCAGTATCACCGTGGTCCATACGTCATGGCCGCGGAACCGCTTGTCGATCAGCCAGGCCAGCGCGAAGCCCAGCACGGTCTGGATGACGATGGTCGCGATCACGAACCGTGCCGTAACCTGCATCGACGCCCAGATGTCGGGGTTGCTCAGGATATCCTGATAATGGCTCAGCCCGACGTTAAGGACGGGCGCGTTCGGCCGGTTCGCACGATAGTTCGTGAACGAGAGCTGGATCGTCCAGATCAGCGGGAAGATGTTGATCGCGAGCAGCAGAACGATCGTCGGCGAAATGAACAGCCAGGCGATCGCCCGATCCGAGAGGCCGCGCACCCGCCGGGCGATGCCGGCCGGCGTTCCGCCGGCAGCCTTCGCGGCGATGGTTCCAACGATCGGTGCGTTCATGCTAGCGCCTTCCTGACCGCGCCGGGTGCCTGCGACCGCGCGTGGCGGTTCCGGGCGAGGGAACGGCGCTGCGTGAGCCCGCCGCTCCCCGTGAGGTTGGCGGCTTTCGCCGCCCGCCTCGGATTTGGCCTCAGAT
>CAZVMY010000665.1:0-1537 GCA_964628955.1 uncultured Methylocystis sp. | reverse complement strand
CTAGCAGGCTGTTGAAGAAGTCAGACGCGTTCGCCGACGAAGCCTGACTCGTCGCCGTTGTGGATGTAGAAGTGCCCGACGAGGCGGCCGGCGGTGCCGATTGCGGCCCATCCGCGACCGCAGGCGGGATCATTCTCGTCGTGTCCCTCCCACGAGAACTCCGCGCAGGCGGAACCGTCTCGTGCACGGTAGCGGACGTCGAGGAAGCCCTTGAGCGCGCCGAAGGCGATTTCACCGTTCGCCGCGCCCTTGAACGTGAGGTGCGCCTCCTCGACAAGGTCGAGGAACTCATTGTCCCAGGTGTCCATCTCGACGATGCGCCAACGGCCGGCGAAGGCCTTGGCGAAGGCGGGGACCCTGGCCATCAGCCGGTCTCCGTCATCAGCTTGGGCAGCCGCACGAGATTGTAGGCGGCGGCCGCGAAGGTGAAGGCCCACCCGATACGGTCGCGACCGCGAAACTTCGTCTTGTTTTGCCCGGCAACCGTCTTGATCCAGCCGAACGCCTCCTCGATACGCTTCCTGATGCGCTGGCTGGCGGCATAGCCGCCGTGCCGGGTCGTGCGGCCGTCGATCGCCGAACGTCGGCCGCTGGTGTTCCGCGCCACGTGCGGCGTCACCTTCAACGAACGCAACTCGTTGACGAAGTCCTCCGTGTCGTAAGCCTTGTCGGCGCCGAGCGTGATCCGCCGGGGCCGATCGGCCAAAGGCTCGATCATGTGCAGCGCCGCCACCCGTTCGGCATGTCCGTCGGCGAAGGTCAGACAGGCATCGACCAGAAGGCCATGGCGGTTCTCCATCAGACCATGCCCCATGAAGCACAGCTTCGCCTCCTTGCCTTTGCCCTTCTTGTAGAGCCTCGCGTCGGGGTCGGTCGTCGAGGCATGCGTGTCATTGCTCCGCTTCTGGCCGTGGAAATCGGCTTCGGCGTTGCGCCCGCCGGCCCCGGCTGGCGGCTCGGCCGGACCATCTTTCGGCTTGACGCTCTTCATCGACGCCCAGGCCTCGATCAACGTGCCATCCACCGAGAAGTGATCGCTCGACAGGAGCCGCTTGACCCTGGGCTGGGCCAGAACAGCTGCCAGGAACTTCGCGGCGATGTCACCTTCCAGCAGCCTGTCGCGGTTCTTGGAGAACGTCGAGTGGTCCCATGCGGGATCGTCCACGCCGATGCCGACGAACCAGCGGAACAGAAGATCGTATTCCAGCCGCTCCATCAGGAGCCGCTCCGAGCGGATCGAATAGAGCGCCTGAAGGAGCATCGCCCGCAGCAGCTTCTCCGGCGGGATCGACGGCCGCCCGATCGGAGAATAGAGCGCCGCAAACTCGCCTTTCAGCGCGCCGAGTGCCTCGTTCACGATCGCCCGGACCGCCCGCAGCGGATGGTTGCGCCGAACCCGCGCTTCAAGATCGACGTAGCTGAAAAGCTCGCCCGTCCGATTGTCGTCACCGCGCATTCACCGATCTCCGAAACCCTTCGAAGACAATGAATCACGCCGAATGCCCTGCGGCGAGCGGGTTTTTCAACAGCCTGCTAG
>CAZVMY010000664.1:0-1540 GCA_964628955.1 uncultured Methylocystis sp. | reverse complement strand
CCTGGTTGGCGGCGACGCGGAGGTCGCGATCTGGGAGGCGATTCACGACCATTATGCTTCGACGCTCGATCGGCTGAAGTACGACATCCTTGTCGCTCCGCACCATTGCTCCTGGCGGAGCCTCTCCTACGACAGCTGGTCCGATCTCGGCGAGAAGGCCAGAGTGAACTGGAAAGCCCGCACCGCGCTCGCCCAAACGCGGCCTGGCGCTCGAATCCTGGCCAGCAGCAAGGTGATCTCCGACGCCGACAGCGATCCGCCCTGCATCAGGGCCAAGCGCGAATACATCGACATTCTTGGAGACAAGGCCCGCTTCGAGTGTCTTGCCGACGATGCCGGCGACGAACCGGTCGAGTTCGACGTCAAAGCGTCTGGACCCTCGAAGGCTTCGGCGATCGCCAAGCCCGCCATCATCGGAACGGTAGCCGCGACGCCCGCGGCCGCGAAGCCCTACTCTCAGCATGGCTGATCCGCCACCGTTGTCGCGCGTTCACGAGCGGGCGGTGGCCGAAATTGCCCGGCACCCAAGCTGCGAGATCGTTGGCGTTCAGCAGGCCGAGAACGAAACTCTTGTGGTGGAACTGGAGATAAAGGTCGGCTTCGGCTCCCGCTTGGAGGCCGCCGGAGTCGGCAAGCATGGCGTCAGGCCCGTTGAGCCGGTGATCATCGTCATCGCATCGGACTATCCAGCCGGCGGCATGACGGTGCGACTGCGACCCGACTTCGAGCGCCATCTTCCGCATATGCTGCCGACCCCAATCGATGCGCCGCCAGCCCCTTGCGTGGTCGATGAGTTCTCTGGCGACTATCTGCTTCAGCACGGGACTTCAGCATTCCTCGACCAGGTCGTTCTCTGGCTGCTCAAGGCGGCGGAAGATCGACTGATCGACGCCAAGCAGGGATGGGAGCCAACGCGCCGGGATGAGAAGGAGGCCACATATGTCGCGGACGCCAAGGCCATCCGCGACAGCGTTGACGCTCGCCGAACGGGCGGCGTCATAAGAACCGCCATATGGGTTCGCGGGGCTGACGTTGTGCAGAACCGCAATCCACCCCTGCAGTCTCTCCACATCCAATGCGGCAGCAAGATCGAACCGATCTCGCCAACTCTCGTCAACGAAGTTTTGGCCGACGAAAACCAGGGCCTCTGTATCCTGTGCTGGGCCTCTGGAACCGGAAGGAAACTCCCGCGGGTTGACGACGTCTATCGAGCCGACGAGGTTCACACGCTCGCGGAGCTCCATCGCCGTGCGGAACACAGCGGTTGCGGCGAAGGTCTCAGTGGGCAGTTCCAGTTGCTACGGCAGCGGCTCGGACTTTTCAGCCGTATGCGGCCCCTTGTCGTCCTCGTCATCCTGTGCATTCGCAGACCGATCAAGTTGAGGGGGCAGGATTCAGACATCGAGCTATTAGGCTACGTCCTGCGCGCGAAAAACCCGTCCGATCTAACGGCGACCGCAACGACCGAGGTGATCGGCGCAGCGCATATCGATGCCTTGACGCCGACCCTCATGCGACGCCTTTCGGATCGAAGCGACGC
>CAZVMY010000663.1:0-1548 GCA_964628955.1 uncultured Methylocystis sp. | reverse complement strand
CTCCGATCGCGATGGAAAGTCGCAGCTTCGACAATTCTTCCTCCCGAGGCGGGCATCATCGGCCCAGCTTTCAGGCAGGATGCGCCCGGGGCGCGGCTCGGACAAAGACTTCTGCGAGATGCCAGTGAGACCTCGACGGTTTGGCGCCCGTCCTCGTCGCGCCAGCGTCACGCGCACCGTGCAGGCGATCAGCCTCTCCGTAAGGTTCTGTTCGCCGCAGCGGCCCGTCGAAGATTCCGGATGGCGCTACGACCTTCAAGACGATTTTCTTATACGAGAAGGAACCAAAATATACTTGATGTCGCTGCTGAAAGGCGCGATCATCGTGCCCGACCCAACGCTGGGATGCGATCGATGATGCCGTGATCTCGGCTGGGCGACTCTCGACGTTTTAGCATCGCACAACAATGCATGTCCGCGCGGCGCGGATCCTTTTGCAACGGCACCGCGTCTCTCTGCCGCTGCGTGCGCGAGGGGGGCGGTACCGTCCACCAGGGGAAGGCGCCGCAGCGGAGATCAGGGAGGAATATCCATGACCAGATCATTCCGGGCCATCACCCTCGCGCTGCTGGCAGGCGCGGTTCTCGCCGCCCCCTCGGCGGCGAGAGGCCAGGAGGCAGGCCAGGGGAAGCGCACCTACTTCGCCCTGGGTCCAGCGACCGCCGTCTATGCGGAGCCCGCCGCGCGCGCCAAGGTCGCGGCCCTCGTCATCCATCGCACCGCCAACTACACCACGCATATCGCCTGCAATGAACTGCCGAAGCGTGGTATCGCGGCCCTGTGCATGAGCACGCGCTTCACAAACAACGAGTTCGCGGTCGACTGGGACCGGATCGCGCTGGACGTGAAGGCCGGCGTCGAATTCCTGCGCAAGCAGCAGGGTATCGAGAAAGTCGTGCTGTTCGGCCATAGCGGCGGTGGCCCGACCACAAGCTTCTATCAGGCGGTGGCTGAGAACGGACTCGGCTTCTGCAAGGATCCGCAGAAGCTGGTGCCCTGCCGCGACGATCTCGCCGGAATGCCGAAAGCCGACGGCCTGATTCTCGCCGATGCTCATCCGGGCGTGCCGGTCATTCTGCTGCGCAGCCTGAACGGGTCGGTGCTCGACGAGACGGCCGGCAAATTCGATGCCGCGCTCGACCCGTATCTGACGAGTAACGGCTATAGCGCGACAGCGTCGTCAACCTATTCGCCGGAATTCCAGACCCGCTATTTTGCTGCGCAGTCGGCGCGCATGAACGCGCTGATCGCGACCGCACAAGGGCGCGTGAAAGCCATCCGGGAGGGCAAGGGGACCTATCCGGACAATGACCTGTTCGCCATCCCGCATGGCGGTAATCCCGGCGCGGGTCCCGGCGGCGCATCGCAACTGCACAGCCTCGATACGGCGATCTCGCTTCGGCGCACGCGCGCGCCGCAGAAACTGGTGCGCAACGACGGCAGCATCGTCGAACAGATCGTCACCTCCGTCAGTCCGCCAGAACTCGACACGAAGGAGACGACCAACAGCTTCGATCGCGGCACAAAAATCCTGTCGCTTCGCTCGTT
>CAZVMY010000662.1:0-1552 GCA_964628955.1 uncultured Methylocystis sp. | reverse complement strand
CGTGCTCGATCCGCTGGTCGTGGTCGACCGCTTCGGGGCCGATGCGCTGCGTTTCGCGCTGGCCTCCTACGCGGTACAGGGCCGTGATCTCAAGGTCGGGGAGCGGACCGCCGAAACCTATCGGAATTTCTGCACCAAGCTGTGGAACGCGACCCGGTTCGCCGAGATGAACGGCTGCCGGCGCCCGGACTCCTTCGATGCCGCCTCGGTGAAGGGCGCACTCAACCGCTGGATCCTGTCGCAGTCGCGTGCCGCGGTCGCCGACGTCACGGCTGGTCTGGAAGCGTTCCGCTTCAACGATGCCGCGAACGCCGCCTACCGGTTCGTGTGGAACACGTTCTGCGACTGGTATCTCGAACTGGCCAAGCCGATCCTTCAGGGGCCGGACGGCGCGCAGAAGGACGAGGCGCGCGCGGTCACGGCCGTCGTGCTCGACGACATTCTGAAGCTCCTCCACCCCTTCATGCCGTTCGTGACCGAAGAGATCTGGGCCGTCACCGGAGAGTACGGCCCGGCGCGGGGGACCCTGCTCTGCCTCGCGCCCTGGCCGGAGCCCGCCGGCCATGCTGACCCCGAGGCCGAAGCCGAGATCGGCTGGGTGGTCGATCTCGTCAGCGAAATCCGCTCCGCGCGCTCGGAGATGAACGTGCCGGCGGCGGCGCAGATCCCGCTCGTCCTGGTGGCAGCGTCGGCTGAAACCCAAGCACGGTCAGCTCTTTGGCTCGAAATGCTAAAGCGCCTCGCGCGACTGTCCGAGGTTCGCTTCGAGTCGTCCGCGCCGCCGCAGGCGGTTCAGATCCTGGTCCGGGCCGATACGGCGGCGCTGCCGCTGGCCGGCGTGATCGACCTCGATGCAGAGGAAGCACGGCTCGGCCGGGAAGCCGCAAAGCTCGAGGCCGACATCGCCGCCATAGACCGCAAACTCGCTAACGCCGAGTTCGTGGCGAAGGCTCCGGAGGACGTGGTCGAGGAGAACCGGGATCGCAGGGAGGCGGCAGAGGAACGCAAAGGCAGGATCGTCGCCGCGCTCGGCCGCCTGCGCGCCGCCGCCTGACGGCGCCCGGACATCGGTGCCAGTTTACGGGGCTTTTGCTGGGCGTGAGTTCCCGCTAAGGACGGAGACCTGCCGCGCGCAACGCGCTTTTCCGAGAGACCCATGCTGCAAAAGGCTTACGACTGGATCGTGTCGTACTCGAACAAGCCGAGTGCAATCTGGGTTCTGGCGCTGGTCAGCTTTGCGGAGAGTTCGATCTGTCCGATCCCGCCGCTGCCGCTGCTCATTCCGATGTGTCTGGCCAATCCCAGACGTGCCTGGTTCTACGCTGGCGTCTGTGCGGTCTCTTCGGCGGCGGGTGGCTATGCCGGTTACGCCATCGGCTATTTTCTCTACGAGACGCTCGGACGATGGATCATCGAGTTCTATGGACTCGGTGACAAGGCTTCCGAGCTTGAGAAAACCGCTCAGGATTACTGGATCTACGTGCTGGTCACCAAGGGACTGACGCCGATCCCGTTCAAGATCGTCACGATCATGTCCGGCTTCCTGCATTTC
>CAZVMY010000661.1:0-1555 GCA_964628955.1 uncultured Methylocystis sp. | reverse complement strand
GGCGGTGGATGAACTCGATCGCGCCGATGTCGACGCCGCGCGTCGGCTGGCCGACGATCAGCACGAGCGGGTCACGTTCGATCTCGCGGGCGAGCACGACCTTCTGCTGGTTACCGCCGGAGAACTTGGCCGTCTTCAGGCCGGGATCCGGCGGTCTGACGTCGTAGGCCGACATCTTCGAGGCCACGTCGCGAAGCATCGCCCGCCGGTCGAGAAACAGGCCGCGCCCGATCGCAGGATCGCCGTGATGCCCGAGCACACCGCTCTCCATCGCCTCGAACGGCATGACCAGACCGGCGCGATGGCGATCCTCCGGAACGTGGAAAAGCTGGTGGGCGCGCATCCCCCGCGGATCGACGGTGGCTGCATCGAGCCCTGCATCGCCGACGGTGATCCGCCCGCGGGCCGGGCGCATGCCGGCGATCGCCTCCAGCAGCTCGCTCTGGCCGTTCCCGGCGACGCCCGCGATCCCGACGATCTCGCCGGCCCGGACGTCGAACGTCACGTCGTCGACGAGCGTCACGCCGCGCCCGTCGATCACGCTCAAGTTCTCGACCCGGAGCACCGGTCTGCCGAACCTGGCCGGCGGCTTGTCGACCTTGAGGAGCACGCGGCGCCCGACCATGGCCTCCGCGATCTCGGCCGGAGAGGTCTTCGCGGTCTCGAGTGTCGCGACCATCTCGCCGCGCCGCATCACCGAGACGCGATCGGTGACGGCCATGATCTCGCGCAGCTTGTGCGTGATCAGGATCACGGTCTTGCCCTGCTCGCGCAGGGCCCGCATCAGCAGGAAGAGCTGATCGGCTTCGGCTGGTGTCAAAACCGCGGTCGGCTCGTCGAGGATGAGCACGTCGGCCCCGCGATAGAGCGCCTTGATGATCTCGACGCGCTGCTGGAGACCGACCGGTAGCGACCCGACGATGGCGTCGGGGTCGACCACCAGGCCGTAGGTCGCGGCGAGGTCGGCGAGCGCCCCCCGCGCCTTGCCCACACCTTCGGCGAGCACGCGCCCGCCTTCGGCACCGAGGATCACGTTCTCGAGCACGCTCATGGTTTCCACCAGCATGAAATGCTGATGGACCATGCCGATACCGCGGGCGATGGCATCGGCTGAGGAGCGAATTCGCGCGAGCTGGCCGGCAACGCTGATCGTGCCGGAATCGGCCTCGTAGAAGCCGTAGAGGATCGACATCAGCGTCGACTTGCCGGCGCCGTTCTCGCCGACGATGCCGTGCACGCTCCCAGCCGCCACCGTGAGGTCGACCGACTTGTTGGCCTGCACGGCGCCGAAACGCTTCGAGATGTCGGTGAGGGTGATGGCCGGCGATTTCAAGTCTGAAGCATCCGGCCCTCGTCCTGAGGCGCGAGGGCTATGCCCGAGCCTCGAAGGACGAACGTGAGGACTCCGTGTCGCGCGAACACGATCATCCTTCGAGGCTCCGCTGCGCTCCGCACCTCAGGATGAGGATGCAGGGAAGATACGAGTCCGGCAATCGGCCGTACGGCCGATTGCCGGAATGACATGCATTCACGATACCGGGCAGGCCTTGTCGGC
>CAZVMY010000660.1:1295-1559 GCA_964628955.1 uncultured Methylocystis sp. | reverse complement strand
TCCGCGAAATCCTCCGCCGCAGCGCGGTCGCCCATGGCATGACCGCCGTATTTCACCACGACGGTCGCCTGATCGTAGCGCTGCATGTGCGGCAGCGCCTGAACCAGCGTCTCGGCCTGGGTGTGCACGTCGGGGAGGGTGATGGCCATCGGTCTGCTCTGGTTCGGTGCCGCCCGGCGCGACGCGTCGGCGCCTTGTATCGAGGCGTCAGGTCTTGCGGAAGAGCGCGGCGACCGCGGTGACGAGCCAGCCCGCGATCAGGAG
>CAZVMY010000660.1:0-1285 GCA_964628955.1 uncultured Methylocystis sp. | reverse complement strand
GGGCGCGATGCCGGCGAGCCCGCGCAGGGCGAGATCGCCGCAGAAGAGCAGGCTGCCGAGAACGATCATCGCCGAGCCGAGCCGGCCCGTGACCGGCGCCAGCAGGCCGGCCGCGCGTGCGGCCGTGATCGCGATGAGCGCGATGCCGTGCAGCAGGAGAAACCGCGCTGCCGTCTCGACGGTCGCGCCCGACGCCACATGCGCGGCCGCCGCGGACAGGGCGACGCCGCCGGCGGCGAACAACGCGCCGGCCAGTACGTAGAGGCGGGATGCGGTCACGAGCGTTCGACCGTGACGCGCAGGATCGCCTCGCGCAGGGCCGCGATGCCCGTGTCCTTGCGGCTGGAGGTGGCGATGACGTCGGGGAAGGCGGCCGGCCGCCGCGAGAGCGCGGCCAGCGTCGCAGCCAGCGTCGTCTCGGCCTCGCGGGCCGGGATTTCGTCGATCTTCGTCAGCACCGCCTGGTAGGACACCGCGGCAGCGTCGAGCGTGTCGAGCACGTCCCCGTCCACCGGGCCGAGGCCGCGACGGCCGTCGACGAGGACGTAGACCCTCGCGAGATTCGGCCGGCCACGCAGATAGTCGTGGATCAGCGTCGTCCATGACGCCACCTTCGCCTTGGAGACCGCCGCGTAGCCGTAGCCTGGCATATCGACGAGCGACAGCACGCCGCCGATGTCGAAGAAGTTGAGTTGCTGCGTCCGGCCGGGCGTGTGGGACACGCGCGCCAGCGTGTTGCGCCCGGTCAGCGCATTGATCAGCGACGACTTGCCGACGTTCGAGCGGCCCGCGAACGCGATCTCCGGTCCACGCACCGGCGGCAGGTTGTCGATCGCGGTCGCGGCCCAGAAGAAGTCCGCCGGCCCTGCGAAGAGCCGGCGTGCGTCCTCCGCGACCCCGGTTTCGCTTTCGGTCAAGGGCGTGATCCTCGATGGCGAACGCGCCTCTGCCGGCCGCTCACCCTGCCGGCCGCAGCGACTTCACGACCTCGTCGGAGGGCAGATATTTGGCGCCGTCGCGATAGCTCCAGTCGACCATGACGCCCCTTCCGTCCTTCACCGCCGTCTTGCCGACGAACGCGCCGAGCGTCGACTGATGATCGATCGCGCGGAACTCGACCGGCCCGAAGGCGCTGGCGAATTTCACGCCCTTCATGGCGTCGACCAGCTTTTCGGTCTCGAGCGACCCGGCCTTCGCGATGCCGGCGGCGATGGCGTTCACGGTGTCGTAGCCGACGACGGAGCCGAGACGCGGATAATCGCTGAACTTGGCGCGATAGGCATCG
>CAZVMY010000659.1:0-1565 GCA_964628955.1 uncultured Methylocystis sp. | reverse complement strand
CTGATGCATGCTCGGCGACCACGATGTTCCAGACGTGGAACAGGTCCGGTGACAGTTCGAGGACGAGCGCTGCCGCCACCCCCTCCTCGCCATCGACCACCCAGGCCTCGTGATCGGCGATGAACCGGCCGTAATCGGCCAGCATCGGCAGGGGCTCCATGCCGATCACGGCCACCCATTTCGCATAGCTCGCGCGGCTGAGCGCAAGGATCGCCGCCGCGTCGGCCGCCGTCGCCCGGCGAATGTCGACGCCGGCACTCAAGCGGACCGGGTCCGCTCCGCGAGGTCCTGCATGAACACCTTGTTCAGTTGTCCAGCTTCCGCATTGGCCGTGAAGCCCGCGAAACTACCTTCGTTCAGCAGCGCGTTCGACGCCCGGATGAAGGCTGCCCACGCCGCCGCGGCGAGCGCCGAGCCGATCGAGATCCGGCGAACACCCAGCGCCGCCACGTCGGATACGGTCATGGCGTTCTGCCCGTACATGAGCACGTTGACCGGCTTGCCGCCGGCCGCCGAGACGATCGTCGCGATCTCCTCGGCGGTCCTCACGCCCGGCGCATAGAGCACGTCGGCGCCGGCGGCGGCATAGGCCTCGATCCGTCGCGCGGCCTCCTTCAGCGGCTCCTCGTGGCGGGTGAGAAAGCACTCGGCGCGGCCGGTCAGCAGCACACCGGTTCCGCTGGCGTCGACCGCTTCGCGCGCGGCGCGCAGCCGTTCCAGCGCAACGTCGAGATCGAACAGCGGTTTCGCGCGATCACCCGTCGAATCCTCGATCGAGAGCCCGGCGACGCCGGTCGCGAGGCATGCCCGGACACTCTCCCCCACGCCCTCGGGCGTATCGGCATAACCGTTCTCGAAATCGGCGTTGACCGGCAGATCGACGGCCGTCTCCACGATCTCTGCGATGTGGGCAAGCATCGCCTCGCGCGGCACGGCGCCGTCCGAGAGCGCCCGGCTGTGCGCGAAGCCGGCGCTGGTGGTGGCCAGCGCCTTCGCGCCCATCCGCCGAAGCCAGCGCGTGGTGCCGATGTCCCAGGGATTTGGCAGGACGAAGCAGTCGCGCTCGTGCAGGGCGCGGAAGATCTTCACACGGTCGGAATGGGGCATCAGTGGTTGTCCCGCGGTACGCCCATGGTGGCGGCGATCTTCTGGTATTTCACCGCCGGTTTGAGCACCATGCCTTCCGACAATTCGTCGACGAGGCCGCGCTGGATCTCCTGCCAGGGGGTCTGGTGCTTGGGATACTTGTAGCCGCCGTGTGCCTGCAGGTCGGAGCGCCGCTCGTGATACTCGGCCTCTGAAATCAGGATGTCTGCGGTCCGCTTGTTCAGATCGATGCGGACACGGTCGCCGGTGCGCAGGAGCGCCAGCCCGCCACCGGTGGCGGCTTCCGGCGAGGCGTTCAGGATCGAAGGGGAGCCCGACGTGCCGGACTGGCGGCCGTCGCCGATGCAGGGCAGGGCGCTGATGCCCTGCTTGATGAGGTAGGACGGCGGGCGCATGTTCACCACCTCGGCGCTGCCCGGATAGCCGACCGGGCCGGTGCCGCGGATGAACAGCATCGT
>CAZVMY010000658.1:0-1565 GCA_964628955.1 uncultured Methylocystis sp. | reverse complement strand
TGTGGCAGTGGGCTGCAAGGTTCATCAGATATCATAAAGAGCCAAGCGCCAACAACGGCTTAAGGTGGTGCTGTTGGAGAGGATTGAACTCTCGACCTCGTCATTACCAATGACGTGCTCTACCACTGAGCTACAACAGCATCCGGAAATCAGGGCGTCGTCCCGGAGCGGGCTTCGGGGGCGGCGTCCACCTTCGTGGTTGCGGCGTCGCGTGCGTAGCGGTTCGCCGGGTGGAACTCAAGCGCATTCCGGGCCTCATCCGCCCGTTCGGCGTCGGCTACTTCACACGCTCACCGGGATAGGCGCCCCAGATGCGGTCCTGCTGGATCCAGCCCTCAAAGCCCTCGCCGCGGACGCGGCACCAGGTTCCGGAGCATTGTTCGAGCGCCGCAATGACGCCCGGTTCCAGCCGCGCGACGACGGTCGCGGTTTCGGTGTCGCGCTCGTGGAGCGACACGAGGCCGGTCTTGAGCCAGGGCGCGACCTGCGCCGTCCGCCGCCCGGAGAGCCGGCTGTGATAGACCCAGCCGTCCGCGCCTTCGGCATCGCGCACGCGCCGCCAGGTTTCGAACTCGGCCAGGATCTCGACCGGGACGCCTTCCTTCTTGAAGACCCACCGGATGCGGTGGTCCTTGCTCGGACCTTCGCGCATCGGCGTGTCGCTCGGCTTCAGGCTCACGAAGCGCGGGATCGGCAGACCGCTGACGGTGCCCGTCGTGTCGTTGGCGGCCGCGACGGCCGGGACCATCAGGACGAGCCCGGCCACGATCACGAGGCTCCGGCCTGACCTTGCGACGGCCCGAGCGATTGCGCGCATCTCACAAGCTCCCTACCCACGGACCGGCCCGGCACGGCGGCCGGCACGCTCGTCGCCCTGCACAGGGTCCGGCGGCCGGGGCCGCGGCCGGCTTGTGCTGGGGTCCCGGTCTGCTACACGCTCGCCACCATCGTGCGAAGCGCCCACGTTCTCGCAGGACGGTGTTAACGGCCGATGAAAACGGACCAGATCGGGACCCTCCGGAGCATGTCCTACAGTCACGCGCTCGTCGTCGTCATGCGGCGCCTGCCCGAGCTCGTCGAGCAGCGGATGCAGCAGCTGTTCGACGTCCGCTTCAACACCGGCGACGCGCCCATGTCACCCGACGACGTGCGGACGGCCATGGCAGAGGCCGACGTGATCGTCCCGACGGTGACCGACCGGATCGATGCCGCGATGATCGACGCCGCCGGCCCGAAGCTGAGGCTGATCGCCAACTTCGGCAACGGCATCGATAACATCGACGTCAACGCGGCGCATCGCCGGGGCATCACCGTCACCAACACGCCCGGCGTGCTGACCGACGACATGGCCGATTTCACCATGGCGCTGATCGTCGCAGTCGCCCGGCGGATGGTCGAGGGCGCGGAACTCGTCACCGCCGGCCGCTTCACCGGCTGGTCGCCGAGCTGGATGCTCGGCAAGAGCATCTCGGGCAAGCGGCTCGGCATCGTCGGCATGGGCCGCATCGGCACGGCGATCGCGCGGCGCGCGCGGGCGTTCGGGCTGCAGGTCCACTATCACAACC
>CAZVMY010000657.1:0-1566 GCA_964628955.1 uncultured Methylocystis sp. | reverse complement strand
GCGTTTCTGCCAGCGCGATCTTCTGCTCGGCCAGCTTTGTGCGACGCGCGACGAAATCAGCCAGCTTCGCTTCCTGATCCACGCGGATCCGCTCGGCTTCCGCTTCGGCCTCGCGGACGATGGCAGCGGCCTCCTGCTCGGCCAGCGCACGCTTGCTCTGGAACGACGCGAGGAGAGCCTCCGCCTCCGCGCGCAGCCGCCGGGCCTCGTCGAGTTCGCGCGCGATCTTGTCGGCGCGCGAGTCGAGCGCGCCTGCGAGCGTCTTGTGGACGCCGAAATACGCGAGAATGCCCATCAGGGCGACGAAGGAGACGGCGACCCAGAGTTCGGCTTCAAAGACCATCGATCGATTTCCCGCTGTCGTCATCAGGGAGCGGCGAGGCCGCTCGTGCAGCGTGCATCACGCCAGGACACGCTCACGCCAGGACACGCTCGGGCAGCGCGTCGTTGACGGTTTCGACTGCCGGCCGAATGCCGGTCAGGCGTTCCACGATCAACGCCGCAGCTTCGGCAGCGATACCGTCGACGCCGGCCATGGCACTAGCCTTGGTCGCCGCGATCTGCCCTTCGGCAGCCAGCAGCTTGCCGGCGAGTTCGGCTTCCAGCGCCTGCCGACGCTGGTCGGCGGCCTGCGCCGATCTCGCCCGGGCCTCGGCCGCGATCTGCTGCGCGTCGGCACGGGCCTTCGCCAGCGCCTCCTCGTAGGCTGCGCCGGCCTCCTCGGCCCGCTTCTGCATGACGGCAGAATCCTTGAGATCGCGGGCGATGCGGGACCGGCGTTCGGACAGGATGTTCTCGACGCGCGGCAGGGCGACCCTCGCCATGACGACGTAGAGCACCGTGAACGCCACCGCCAGCCAGAAGAGCTGGGAGCCGAAGGTCGACGGGTCGAACGGTGGAAACTTTCCGCCGCCCGCCCCCGTTTCCGCCGCCAGTGCGCTCGTGATCATGCCAGGTCCCGAAAAAAACAGGGGCGCGGAGCCGGTCAGGCTCCGCGCCGCGTTACACCACGAACAGCAGCAGCAGCGCGATGAGCAGCGAGAAGATGCCCAGCGCTTCCGTCACCGCGAAGCCGAAGATCAGGCGCGCGAACTGTCCTTCGGCGGCAGACGGGTTACGCAGCGCCCCGGAAAGATAGTTGCCGAAAATGATACCGACGCCGATACCGGCGCCTGCCATTCCGAGACAAGCGAGGCCAGCACCGATGTACTTGGCGGCGATCGGATCCATTAGTCTTCTCCTTGAGAGGTATTTGCCGATGAGGCTGGAATGCGAGCCGACCGATGGTCAGTGCCCGGGGTGGAGCGCATCGTTGAGATAGATGCACGTGAGGATCGTGAAGACGTAGGCCTGAAGCACTGCCACCAGCAGTTCCAGCGCGGTCAACGCGATGGTCATGGCCAACGGCAGCGGCGAGAGCAAACCCCAGGCGCCCGCGGCGAGCAGGCTGCCGACGAAGCCCGCGAACACCTTGAGCGTGATGTGCCCCGCCAGCATGTTGGCAAAGAGACGCACCGAAAGCGAGATCGGCCTCGAAAGGAACGAGATCACCTCGATCAGCACGAC
>CAZVMY010000656.1:377-1569 GCA_964628955.1 uncultured Methylocystis sp. | reverse complement strand
ATGCGACCAGGCCGGAGGCCCTTGGCCTCGGCGAAGGTCACGTAATCCTCGCCTTGGACGGTCACAATCATCCCTCGCATGCCGATCGCCCAGACGCCGACTGAGGCGATGATGATGGAGAGGCTCGGCAGCACCGCGTGATGCGCGACCTCCGTGATGAATTCCCAGGACCATTCGGGAATGCTGATGATCCCATAGCCGCCGGAGATCGGAAACCAGCCGAGCCGAGCCGCGAAGAGATAGATCAGCACGAGGCCGAGCAGGTAGAAGGGGATCGCCGAGAAGACCATGATCAGCGGCGAGACGACGGCGAGCAGCCTGGACTCGCGTCGCCAACCTGCGGCAGCGCCGAGCAGCGTGCCGAGCAGGAAGGCGATCAGCGTCGTCGTGATCATCAGCCCGAGTGTCCAGGGCATCGCGGCTCCGATCAAGTCGCCGACGCGGGCCGGATACTTCGTGATGGACTGGCCGAAATCGAGCCGAGCCATGTCGCCGAGATAGCTGAGATATTGCCGCCACAGCGGCTGGTCGAGGCCGAAGCGGGCGTCGAAGGCCGCAGTCATCTCCTGGATCTTCGTCGGGTCGACGCCTGATGTGCCGGCCATCTGTGTCAGCTTCTCGGCGATCGGGTTCTTCGGCGCGATGCGCGGGATGAAGAAGTTCAGCGTGCCCGCCGCCCAGACGACGGCGAGCACCATGAACAACCGCCGCGCGATCAGACGCCAGGGCATCGAAGTCACTGCGCCGGCTTCAGGCGCGGCAGCACGTAGCCAAAGCTCCCCGACGTGTACCAGAACGTCGGCTGCATATAGGGATCGGCCTCGGTGGGCCAGCCGGTCCTGTAGGTCTGGTTCATCGTCACGCGATGATAACATTCAGAAATGGGTGCTTCGACAGCCTCGCGCATCCAGATCTCCTTGGCGGCCACGACGAGGTCTTTAACGCGCGGATCGTCGGGGCTCATCGTGCCGATGCGATCGACGATCTTGTCGTATTCCGCGTTGGACCACCGCGCCGGAAACAAAGTCGGCCGGCCGACCTCGAAGGCATTCTTCGAATGGTACATTTCCAGGGTTGCGAAGGGGTCGCTGATCGAGCCGCGATGGCCGAAGAGCGTGAGGTCATACTTGCCGTCGCGCATGATCGCCCGGCTTTCGGGTGGGCGGCTGGCCGAAGTGATGGGCCGGGATTT
>CAZVMY010000656.1:0-367 GCA_964628955.1 uncultured Methylocystis sp. | reverse complement strand
GGGCGTCGAGCGGAATGAGGCGTCGACGCCGGCGTTCTTCAGCTGCTGCGCCACGATGGGACCGACGGCATTCAGGATCGGGATCGCCTCGATCACCACGCTGAGCGCCTGGCTGTCCTTGGCCCAGATACCGTTCGCGTTCTTCTGATAGCCGGCCTCGGTCATCAGCGCGTCGCCGCGCGCCTTGTCGAAGACGCCAATGCCATGCTTTGCAGCCATCGGAGCGACCGCCTCGATGTAGGGCTTCAACGAGCCGAAGCCGGGGAACGGATCGGCCTTCGGCTCGCTGGCGCCGTTGTAGGCCACATCGATCAATTGCTTGCGGTCGAGGTAATGGTTGATGGCCCGCCGCACCCGCACGTCCGCC
>CAZVMY010000655.1:0-1570 GCA_964628955.1 uncultured Methylocystis sp. | reverse complement strand
GGTCGAGACGGCGATCGATCTCGTGCCGCACACGGCGCGTCACCGGGAAATCGGCGTCGTTCTGTCGAATTCGTTCGGCTTCGGCGGCACGAATGCGTCTCTGGTGTTCCGCGCTCCGGACGCCTGAAGGTCCGCAGCGGTTGCCTCGGCGACCTCGGTTCGCCACAATGTCACGGGATCGTGCGTCGCTCGTTGTCCGGTTGGGGCAATCGACGGCGGACGTCGTCCGAGTTGATGCCCGCGGAAGGATACGTCTTGGCCGTCGACCCCTATAGCCCGCCACCCGGCCGCTCGACGACGCCTCCCGGAGGTGCCGGACGTCGCTGGATGCCGCGCGGCGCTCGCGAGGCGCTGCAGCCGGTACCGGCGCCGGCGCCGCCGGTGCCGCAGCGGCGGCGCTATTCCGGCGGCATGGCGGGCCGGCTCAGCGCGCTCTTCACCTTCCTGCTGTGTCTGGTGCTCGCTGCCGGCGGTACGCTGTTCTACGTTCAGGGCCTCTATACCGCGCCGGGGCCACTGGCGGCCGACAAGGTCATCGTGATCCCCAGCGGCTCGGGCAGCGAGGACATCGCCCAGCTTCTCCAGGGCGAGGGTGTCGTCGACAAGCCGGTCATCTTCCAGATTGCGGCAATCATTTCGAGGAATGCCCAGCAGCGGCCGCTCAGGGCCGGCGAGTATCTGATCCGGCAAGCATCGAGCATGCGCGACGTGCTGGAAACGCTCGTCAACGGCCGCGTCATCCAGCACTCGATCACCATTCCCGAGGGACTGACGAGCGAACAGATCGTCGAGCGGCTGAAGGAGAACGACATCCTCGTCGGCAACGTCCGCGAGGTCCCGCGCGAGGGAACGCTGCTCCCCGAGACCTACAAGTTCGAGCGCGGCAACAAGCGCGAGGACATCCTCGCCCGCATGACGGCCGAGCATCGGCGCGTGCTGGCGGAGGTCTGGCAGCGGCGCGTTCCCGACCTGCCGCTGAAGACGCCCGCCGATCTCGTCATCCTCGCATCGATCGTCGAGAAGGAAACCGGCCGTTCGGACGAGCGCACGCGCGTTGCGTCGGTGTTCGTGAACCGACTGAACCGCAACATGAAGCTCGAATCGGACCCGACCATCATCTATGGCCTGACGAGCGGGAAGGGTGCCCTCGGCCGGCCGATCCTCGCGAGCGAGATCCGGCAGCCGACACCGTACAACACCTACGTCATCAACGGCCTGCCGCCCGGTCCGATCTCGAATCCCGGCCGCGCATCGCTGGAAGCGGTGGCCATGCCGTCGAAGACCCGCGACCTGTTCTTCGTGGCCGACGGCACCGGTGGTCATGCCTTCGCCGAGACCTACGAGCAGCACCAGCGCAATGTGCTGCGCTGGCGGCAGATCGAAAGCCAGACGACGGGACAGCCTCCCGCGGCCGCGCCGTTGCCGGCCAATCCGCCCCCGCCAGCCGCGGCGCCGCGCGGCCAGCAGCGCAGTCAGGCGCCCGCTGGAGCCACCTCCCAGCCTGCGACGCCTTCCCCGTTCGCGGTTCCGGAGCTTCCGGCGAATGCGCTGATCAACAGCGGCCTCACGC
>CAZVMY010000654.1:0-1571 GCA_964628955.1 uncultured Methylocystis sp. | reverse complement strand
GCTTGGTCGCCGTATAGGGTGCCGAGTTCGGTCGTGGCGCATGGGCGGAGATCGAGCCGTTGTTGATAATCCGCCCGCCTTGCGGCGTCTGCGCCTTCATCACCCGGATCGCGGCCTGGGTGCACAGGAACGATCCCGTCAGATTGATGTCGACCACCGCCTGCCACTGGTCGAAGGTCAGGTCCTCGAGCGGGACTGCAGGAGCGCTGATGCCGGCGTTGTTGAACAGCACGTCGAGACGGCCGAACGCATCGGTCGTGGCGGCAAACAAGGCCGCGACGGATGCCGGATCGGCAACGTCCGTCGTCACGACCAGCGCGCTGCCGCCGACCGCGCGGGTTTCGGCCGCAGCGGCGTCCAGCGGCTCGCGACGCCGGCCGGCGAGCACCACGGCATAACCGGCGCCGGCCAGCGCGACAGCGACGGCACGGCCGACGCCTGTGCCCGCGCCCGTGACGAGCGCGACCTTCTGTTTCGGATTCATGGACGTTTCCCCTTCGTTGTCGTTGACCTGCAAGCGCCGGCCCGCAAGCGTCGGCCTTGGAGCGTCAGCCTGCGGGCGGCGGCAGGAACATCACCTCATGCCGGGCCGAGAGCGCCACGACGTCCTCGGGCTTCTGGTCCTTCATCGAATGGATGGCCCAGAACAGGTCGTAGAGCTTGCGGGTCGGTGCGACCCAGAACAGGCATTTCACCGTCTGGTCGCTCTTGTTGAAGATGCCGTGAGACTGTCCCATGGGCAGCCGGATCAGATCGCCGGACGTGGCCACGAAGTCACGGCCCTCCAGCACCAGGTCCAGCCGGCCCTCGAGCAGGTAGACGTATTCGTCCTGCGTCGGATGGATGTGCGGCGGCACGAACGTGCCGGCCGGCAGCGTCGCGTGCCAGGACATCGCCTGTTCCGTCACCTGCTTCGGCACATAGGTCTGGCCGAGAATCGACCAGGATATGCCGTCGATGCCGGTGTTCGCCTTGGTGATCCCCGCGGTCTCGGTCTTCATCGTCGTCTCCGTCGTCTGAGGGGCGAGTTTCTCGGCGAGACCGTCTGGAGGGGGCTGCTGGAGAGCGCCCGACCGGAAGAAGGCCCGGATTCGCTTCGGAATCATGGACACTCCCGGATGGCCAGCGTGTCACACATGGAGGTAGCCGTCGACACGTGCTCGGTCTTGTAAAAGACCTTGTGATGAGCCCGCCCAGACCACTCGTCCCTTCTCGATGACGACGTGATGGTCCGCGAGTGGGATCAGCGCCTCGAGGTGCTTGTCGACGACGAGAACCGCCTGACCCTCGCCCTTGAGCACGCCGAGTGCGGCCCAGATCTCCTCGCGCAGCAGCGGCGCCAGGCCCTCAGTGGCTTCGTCGAGTACGAGCAGCTTCGGGTTGGTCATCAATGCCCGGCCGATCGCAAGCATCTGCTGCTCGCCGCCGGAGAGCTGATTACCGAAGTTCCGGCGCCGTTCCGCAAGACGCGGAAAGAGCCCGTAGACCGCGCTCAGCGTCCAGCGCGGTGGACCGGACCGCGCGGCGGCGGTCGCGACCAGGTTTTCCTCCACCGTCAGCGTCGGGAGCAC
>CAZVMY010000653.1:294-1573 GCA_964628955.1 uncultured Methylocystis sp. | reverse complement strand
GTCTCGGCGAGCCGCAGGATCGCTTCGCCCGCCAGGTCGGCGATCGTGCCGCGCGGGGTCTGGACCCCACATTCGCGCAGGATCGCCTGCAGGAACGTCTTCCTGTTCCAGCTCTCGCCGATCTCGACCCGGAGCCCGCCGGTCTTGTTCTGCAGGAAGATCGCGGCGCGCGTCTTGCCGTAGCCACTGTGGCCGTAGAACACGCCGAGGCCCGGCAGCTGTGATCCGCGGTCGGCCAGCCGCGTGTAGAGCTGCATCATCAGGCTGACGTTCTTCAACGGCGCGAAGCTGAGCCCTGGCGGGCGGGCGCCGTTGACGATGGATGGTCTGTGCATCATTCTGTGCCCCGTGGTCGTTGCCATCGAGGGCCGGGGCTGCAACCCCGGCCCTCACTCGTTGCCGCACCTCACCTGAGGGCGACCTCCCCGAATTCCTCGAACATCGCGTTCAGCCCTTTGCATTCGGCAGAGCCGCCGTAGCTGCCGAGCCACATCAGCTGCGCGGCCTCCAGCGGCTCGCCCGCCGCGTGCCGGGCAGACAGATCGAGCCAGCGCCGGAAGCGCTGGTGCTCGGTCTCGGTGCTGCGGATCGGCCGGACGTTGGCCGTCGCGGCCGGCAGCGGCTTCGGCGCCAGCTCTGCCTCGATCTCCGCCTGGAGACGCTGCTGCGCCTCGGAGAGGCGCTCGGCCTGCGGCACGCTGTCCCGCTCGCTGTCGAGCGCGGCCGCGGTCTGCGGCGTCGAGAACGGCAGCGGCCTGGCCGGGAACTCGACCAGGGTGCCGGCGGCTTTCGCCATCTGTCTCGCGACCGCCTCCCGCATCCGGCCCGGCTTGATCTTTCTCGCCTCGACTAGGATCGGCGCTGTATGGGCCGCGATGAACTCGCGCTGCAGGCGCTTCGCCTCGGCGGCCGCGGCCACCGGATCGAGACCCGCCAGCTCAGGACACACCGCCTGGGCCAGGAAGCGCGTGCCGGCCTCGTCGAAGAGCGTGACGCGACCCATGTCGACCGGGTCCATCCGCACCAGCACGCGGGTGCCGGGCATGACCTGCGGCGTCAGATAGGTGGCGCCGTCGACCCGGACGCCCTGCCGGGTGACGGTGCGGATGCCGTCGCCGCCGGCGGCCGGGTGCAGCAGGACGTCGAGGGCGCGCGGGTCGGGGATCCGGCCGGCATGGCCCGCGGCCGCCGCGAACGGCGTGCGGCCGCCGAGACCGGCATGGGGGCGATGCGCGTAGACCTCCGCCGCCCAGGTGTCGCACCAGGCCTGCAGCTGCGC
>CAZVMY010000653.1:0-284 GCA_964628955.1 uncultured Methylocystis sp. | reverse complement strand
TCGGGGTCTGGCTCGCGGCCACCATGCCCTCGGGACTCTCGCCCAGCCGGGCCGCGAAGCTCTTGCGCGCCTCGATCGCCTTGCGGTCGGCCACGTTGTGACCGATGAAGCCCTCGACGAGCGTCATCGCGTCGCGCTGAAAGGTTCCGATCGCCCGCTCGACGTGCCCTTTTTGCTCGGGCGCGAACGCCCGGGCCAGCTCGACCTCGAACTCCAGCGCGGCCATCAGGCGCTGGGTCTCGCGGGCGGTGAAATCGCTGCCGTTGACGGTCTTGAGCCGCTCC